>SEBM01000812.1 GCA_004296145.1 Flavobacterium sp. | reverse complement strand
GCCAGCATAAATCTATTTCTTCCATATGGGCAAATAAATCTGCATCTAAGCCACTTGCTTCTTTCCAAGCTTTGCTTTTAATGAAAAAAGCTGCACCACTTGCCCAAAAAATATCTGTGTTGGTGTTATATTGATTGCTGTCTAACTCAACTTCATCAAAAATTCTACCTCTGCAGAACGGATAAGCGTATAAATCCATGAATCCACCTGCAGCGCCAGCATATTCAAATTGATTTTTTTGGACCTGATATTTTATTTTCGGTTGAGCAACCGCAATTTTAGCATCGCTTTCCATTAAGGTTATTACTGGTGCAATCCAGTTATCAGGAACTTCAACATCAGAGTTTAAAAGCACGAAATAATCGGCATTTACTCTTTCTAAAATATGATTATATCCGCCTGCAAAACCGTAGTTTTTATCGTTAGTAAAAACAGTTATTTGAGAATAATTTGTTTTGATAAATTTAATAGAATCATCAGTAGAAGCATTATCACCTACTATAATTTGTAGATTTTCATATTTAGTTTGTACCACACTTGGTAAAAACTTTTCTAACAAATTTTTACCATTCCAATTCAAAATTACAACCGCTACACTTGGCTCCATATCAATCTACTTAACAAATTTCCATCTTTTATGGCTCCAAAGCCAAAAATCTGGCTTACGCTGAATAGTATTATTTAAAAACACATAAAGTTCATCTGTAATCTCATGACCTTCGGTAGCTTTTGGTGCTTCGCATAAAAGCACACAATCAACTTCGTAAAAACCACGCTTAACCTTGATTACATCAAAATAAAATATTGGTCTGTTGGTTTGCAGAGCTATTTTTTCCAAACCTAACAAAACAGCAGTCGGCTGATTTAGCCATTGTAAAGTATATTGAGTTTCCTCTTTAACTGGCGTTTGGTCGGCTGCAAAACAAAACATTGTTGGCTGGTCTTTAGTAGCAATTACTTTTCTCAAGGTTTGGCGCATCGGCACAAATTCATTCCCAAAACGTGTTCTTAACTTTTGAAACCAGTTTTCGAAAATCTCACTTGATAAAGGCTTGTAAATTACATACTCAGTGGCACTGAGGTTTAAACCTAAAGCTAACATACATAATTCCCAATTACCATAATGCCCAGTGCAAGCCAATACACTTTCTCCTTTACTAAAATAGGCTTCTATTTGGTCTAGACCGTTAAATTTAACTCTTCTACGTAGCTCGCCTTCCGAGATTGTGTTTAACTTAATGATTTCGAAAATCAAATCTGCCAAATATTTATAGAAGCTTTTTTCTATGCGAATGATTTCTTCAACACTCTTTTCAGGAAAAGATTTTTGCAAATTTCCCCTCACCACTTTTCTTCTGTAGCCTACAATATGATAGAGTGGGTAGTAAAGCAACCTTGCAAAAAAGTGTAGCACGGGCAGTGGCAACAAAGACAACAAGTACAAAAAAAATAATCCGATGTGCGAAAAGCCTTTTTTAAT
>SEBM01000811.1 GCA_004296145.1 Flavobacterium sp. | reverse complement strand
CTTCTGTTCAAAATGTTAAATCATGTAAAAAATAATTTGTAAATTCATGATAATAAAACAGTAAGCAAAAATATTTGCATGCACATTTTAATTTATTAAAACATAAAAAATGAACAAGTTTATTGAAGAGTATAACATCCCGCCCTATTTATTTCAGGCACTAAATATTTTATTCGCAATACTGGTATTGTTTGTATTATATAAACTATACAAACACTTTAGAAAAAAGCCATAATAAAAAAATAGTATTTTCTGCGTTAAATTGCTTCGAAAAGTTTTCCGGGCAAAGGGCGAATTATGCCTTTTAATTCCATATTGATAAGGATTCCGGAGATTTTATAAATCGGGAAATCACAATCGAGTGCAATTGTGTCCAGCAATTCTTTGCCATTTTTAAGTAGAAAATCATATATTTTTTGTTCGTCTGGTTCCATTTCTACAAACAACTGTCTTTGAACCATTTTAGGTTTATTTTCTATGTCCCAATTGAGCATATAAACCAAATCTGCAGCACTGGTAAGAACACTTGCTTTTTGCGTTTTTATAAGATTATTGCAACCTTTGCTGTAAACATCTGTCACGCGTCCTGGAACGGCAAAAACATCACGGTTATAATCATTTGCAAAATTTGCTGTGATCAATGAACCGCCTTTATCAGCAGACTCTATAACAATAGTTGCCTCAGTCATTCCGGCTACAATGCGGTTTCGTCTTACGAATTTCTCTTTATCAGGATTTGATGAACTCCAAAACTCCGTAATAAATCCACCATTTTCTTCCATTTTAGCAACATATTTTTTATGCGTTTTCGGATAAATCTGGTTTAAACCGTGAGCCAAAACACCAATTGTCTGCAGGTTCTGCTCCATCGCAAACTGATGTGCCACAATATCAACTCCATAAGCAAAACCACTCACAATTATTGGATTAAGCGGAGCAAGATCTTCAATTAATGATCTGCAAAATTCTGTTCCGTAAGAAGTGATTTGTCGCGTACCGACAATACTAATAATTCGTTTGTTTCTTAAATCCATATTTCCCGCTGTGAAAAGTAAAACAGGAGAATCGAAACAATGTTTTAACCGATCCGGATAATTTTCATCCTGAAAAAAAGAAACATTTACATTATTGGATTTTATAAACTCAAGCTCATTATTGGCTTTTTCAAAAATAGTTTTGTCTTTTAAATTCTTTAATAAGGCAGAACCAACTCCATCAATAGCAGCAATTTGATTTATTTTTGTTGAAAAAACTGATTCCGCATTCCCGCAATGAGTCAGCAGCTTTTTCGCCATAATATCCCCAACTCCATCGACTTTTAATAAGGCTAATAAATAAAATAAATCCTGATCTGACATTTTGCTAAAATATTATGTAAAATAGAGGTGACTAAATTTTAAAATTGAAAAGGCAAATATCACTAAAATAAAGTAATTTCTTAATAAAATAAGGTGTTTTTAAAATTTAGAACTAATGATTT
>SEBM01000214.1 GCA_004296145.1 Flavobacterium sp. | reverse complement strand
TGTTAGTTTAATGCTAACAAGCTTTTTTTATTATTGTCAAGGAAAAACATTTTCCCTCACTTTTGTCATTTCGACGAAGGAGAAATCTTCGCGAGAAGCTGATAAAGATTCCATTATATTACGGAGTTACTTGCGAAGATTTCTCCTTCGTCGAAATGACAATATCATGATTAATTACTCCACCTTAAAAAAAACTTAGCGTCTTAGTGCCTTCGTGGCAATTGATTAAGCAGGAATCTGCTGGCTTAAACAATGTAAAGTTCCGAATCCCCAGATAAAATCAATACAGCTTATTCCGATTACTTCTCTGTCCGGGAAACATTCTGCCAGAATATTCAAAGCGACTCTGTCGTTGCTGTCATTAAAAGTTGGGACTAAAACACAATTATTCAGAATTAAGAAATTAGCATAACTTGCCGGAAGTCTTAATTCTTCAAAATCAACACGTTTTGGCATTGGCAACGCTACAATTACCGGAGATTTTCCGTTTTCCAGTTTTGCATTTTGGAGACGTTTCAAATTGTCCTGCAATGGCTTATAGTTTGAATCGTTTTTATCTGTTTCTACAATTGTAACGATTGTATCTTCATTAACAAATCGGCATAAATCATCGATATGTCCGTGTGTATCATCACCTTCAATTCCGTCTCCAAGCCAGATTACATTGGTAACGCCAAGATATTCTTTAAAAACAGCTTCGTAATCTTCTTTTGTAAATCCGGCATTTCTAACCTGAATTGACGGATGCATTAAACATTCTTCAGAAGTTAATAAAGTTCCTTTTCCGTTTACATCAATTGCACCGCCTTCCACTATTACCGGTTTTCCTTTGTACATAACCTGTGTTAACGGAACATCAATAAAATCTGCCACTTTACCAGGAACAAATTTATCTAATTGGTAGTTTTTATATTTTGCCCAGCCGTTAAAATTAAAGTTTAATGCTTCTCTTTTAGTGCCATTTTTTACAATAATTGGTCCTGAATCGCGCATCCAGCTTCTGTTTGTTTTATGAATGATAAAAGAAACATTCGCAATATTAACTCTTGCTCTTTCCAGCATTTCGGCAACTTTATCTTTTAGTTTTTCATCGGCTACGACCAAAAACACTGTTTCAAAAGTGGCAACTTTTTTTATAAATTCTACAAAAGCCCATTGAATGGCATCATATTTTCCTGGCCAGTCGTTTCCGTTGTGTGGAAAACATAATACAATTCCTTGCTGCTTTTCCCATTCTGCCGGGAATCTTCTATTATTTGTTGACATAAGACGTTTCTAAATTTTGAAAGAGTACAAAGATAAGCATTCGTAAGGATAATAAAAATAAGACAGGAAAATCATCAAAATTTGAAAATCACGTATAAAAAAGTAAGTTAAAGATTAAATAATAAAGACTTAATATTTGACCGAATTCTGGTATCTACATTTGGCAAAACTAAAAACCAAAATATGAAAAAAGTAACTATCTCATTATTAGCAGCCTTATTTATTATGGCAGGTTGTAATAATGATGACAATTCAAACAACGAAGAACCAGAAGTTGTTGTTAATGAAAATCCTGCCACTTTTAAAGAAATCGGAAGCATCACAATTGGTGGTGAAGCTGCTGCAGAAATTTCGGCTTATTGCGAAAAAACAAAAAGATTATTTACTGTAAACAATAGCGGTGTAAACCAAATTGATGTTATTGATATTACAGACCCAACAAAACCAGCAAAAATTGGTAAAATCGATTTAACTGCTTACGAAGGAGCTGCAAACAGTGTTTCTATTTTTGACGGAAAACTGGCTGTTGCTTTAGAATCTACAGTTAACAAACAAGGAAATGGTAAAGTTGTTGTTTTTAATACTTCAGATTATAGTTTGATCAAACAAGTTACAGTTGGTGCTCTTCCTGATATGATTACTTTTTCGCCAGACGGAAAATTCATTATGACTGCTAATGAAGGAGAACCAAATACAGATTATTCTCAGGATCCAATTGGAACTATTTCTATTATTGAAACAAGTTCTTATACTGTTACTACTTTAGATTTCAGTTCGTTTAGCAATCAGGCGACGGCTTTAGCAAAAGACGGATTCAGAATTTCAAAAGTTGCTGCAAGTTTTGCACAGGATATTGAGCCTGAATATGTAACTATTTCTGACGATTCTAAAACGGCGTGGGTAACTTTGCAGGAAAATAACGGAGTAGCAAAAGTTGATTTGACTTCTAAAACTATTACGGCTATTTATGGTTTAGGATTCAAAGATTTTAATACTGCTGAAAATGCAATTGATGTTAGCGATAAAGATGATAAAGTTGCTTTTAATCCGTGGAAAGTAAAAGGAATGTTTATGCCGGATGCTATTAGTCATTTTTCTTCAAACAATGTTCCTTATTTTGTTACTGCTAATGAAGGTGATGCAAGAGAATATACTGCAAATACTGATATTAAAAGAATGAAAGACATGACTCTTGATGCTACTGTTTTTCCTGATGCTGCGACATTAAAATTAGAAACAAATTTGGGAAGATTAAATCTTGTTGCTGATATGGGTGATATCAATGGTGATGGTAAACTAGACGAATTAGTAAGTTTTGGTGCAAGATCTTTCTCTATATGGAATGGAAATACTGGTAAAATAGTTTATGACAGTAAAAACGATGTTGATAAAAAAGCATACGATTTAGGAACCTATGATGATAAAAGAAGCGATGATAAAGGTTCTGAACCGGAAGCTGTAGTGGTTGCCAAAATGGGAAACCAAAATATATTATTTGTAGGTTTAGAAAGATCTGATGCTTTTATGACTTATGATGTTACAAATCCAGCTTCTCCTCAATACTTAAATACGGTAAAAACAGGTGATGCACCAGAAGGGATTCTTTTTATTCCGGCTTCAAAAAGTCCGACAAAAAGAAGTTTGGTTGTGGTAAGCAGCGAAGGAGACGGAACTATCAAAATCTATCAGCCAGATTTAAAGTAATTTCTTTCAATACAAAATATAAAAAGGGACAAAATATTGATTTTGTCCCTTTTCTTTTGGCGAATTTTGGGTTTATTTTAACAAAAATGCATCGAAATCGTCGAATTTATGGAAATTATATAAGATATGTAGAAAAGTAATGGAACCCGATTTCTTCTTTGGTGTTTTAAGTTTGCCATGAGCTCAGCAAAAGCTCAGCAAATTCAAAATTAAAATATAATACACATGAAAAAGAAATTAGCTTCCTTATCATTTTTAGTGCTTTCATTTGCAGCAAGCGCACAAAACATGACAACAACATCCGTTCAGCCTTCAATCGACAAACCGGCATACAATAAATGGTCTATAGAATTGAATGGTGGTGTAAATAAACCAACCAGAGCAATGACCGCTGGTTATGCTACAGAAACCCTTAATTTTTTCCACGCTGATTTAGGCGTAAGATATATGTTTAATCCAAAATTTGGGGTAAAATTAGATGTTGGATACGATCAGTTTAAAGAACGTGATAACACTCCTGATTTCGAGAGCAGATATGTTAGAACCAGTTTACAGGGAGTTGTAAACATCGGTCGTGCCTTAAATTTTGAAACCTGGACAAATACAATTGGTATTTTGGCACATGGAGGTTTTGGAGTTTCACAAATTAGTACTGAAACCGGTTTTGGTGGTCAGGATTATATGGGTCATGGAATTCTTGGTTTGACTGGACAAATTAAATTAAGTAACAGAATTGCATTGACAGGTGACCTTACCGGAATTGTTAATGGAAAACAAAACTGGAACTTTGACGGAATGGGAAATACTACTACCGGATCTTTTGATGGTGTTTTATTAAATGCATCTGTCGGTTTGACTTTTTACTTAGGTAAAAACGAAAAACATGCTGACTGGTATTCTGAAGAAAATGAAAGATTAAACAAATTAGAAGACAGAGTTACCACAATCGAAACTAATATGATTGACACTGATAAAGATGGTGTTGCTGATTTGTACGATTTAGAGCCTAATACAGTTTCTGGTGTTGCTGTAAATACAAAAGGACAATCTATCGATAACAACCAAAATGGTGTTCCGGACGAATTGGAAAGTTACTTAGAAAATACATACATTAAAAAAGGCAGTGAAACTGCAACAAACGGAACTGTTGAACAATTAATTAACGGTGGATATGTAAATGTTTATTTTGATTTTAATTCATCTAAACCTACAAACGCGTCATTATCAGGTGTTGACTTTTTAGTAAAATATTTGAAAAACAATCCGGGTAAAAATGCAGATATTATTGGATATTCTGATGAAATTGGAGGTTCAAGTTACAATACTGAATTATCTAGAAAAAGAGCCGAAGCTGTGAAAAAAGTAGCCGTAGATGCCGGAATCGATGCAACCAGATTAAATGTAGTTGCGAATGGTGAAGATACTTCTGTAAACAAAAACTCTAAACAAGCGCGTCAGATCGTAAGAAGAGTTACTTTTCAGGTGAAATAAGTTTAAGACTTCTATAAAACAAAAGAGGACAAAATGTATATTTTGTCCTCTTTTTATTTTTAAACAATTGATTATCTATCAATTGCTCTTTTAGTAATATCACCAAAAGCATCAATTCTTCTGTCTCTGAAAAATGGCCAGTTCTGACGAACGTTTTCCTGAAGATCTAAATCTACTTCTGCAATTAAGATTTCTTCTTTATCATGAGAAGCCTGTGCTAAAATTTCGCCTTGTGGACCAGCGATGAAAGAAGCTCCCCAAAATTGAATTCCTTCTGTTCCTTCAATATATTTTTCTAAACCAATTCTGTTTGCCGCTGCAACAAAAACACCGTTTGCAACTGCGTGTCCCTTCATTACATTCATCCAGGCACCGTATTGGTTTTCTCCGTATTGTTCTTTTTCTTTTGGATGCCATCCAATTGCAGTTGGGTAAAACAATACTTCTGCACCTTTAAGAGCTGTAATACGGGCTGCTTCAGGATACCATTGATCCCAACAGATTAATGTTCCGACAGTTCCTTTTTTTGTTTCGATTGCCTGAAAACCTAAATCTCCTGGTGTGAAATAGAATTTTTCATAGAAATGAGGATCGTCCGGAATGTGCATTTTACGGTACAAACCAGCTTCTGTTCCGTCTGTATCAATAATATAGGCACTGTTATGATAAATTCCAGCCATTCTTTTTTCGAAGAAAGGAACAATAATAACAACTCCTAATTCTTTTGCCAGTTCACTAAAAGCGATAAATGAGGTACTGTATAATGGTTCTGCTAATGCAAAATTATCTACATCTTCGCTTTGGCAGAAATAATGACTGCTATATAATTCCGGAAGTAAGATTACTTCAGCTCCCTGACCGGCAGCATCTCTTACCCAGCTAATACATTTTTTAAGATTATTTTCGGCAACATCATTCAGGTTTAACTGAATAACCGATACTTTATATTTTCTTTTCGCCATGACTTAAAATTTAGAGTGCAAAAATAGTATTTTTTATAGGAATGACAAAGCAGCTAAAACGTTCTTAAGAAAACAATAACTTCTACTATAGCCCCGATAGACGTGGAAATCCTTTTATGTTCTCGTTTTTTAACGAGATCATAAAAGATTGGAACAGATAGCGGGAACAGAACGTCTTATGTAAACTATTCTTCTGCTTCTTATAAAAATAAAAACACCAGCCTTAGACCGGTGTTTCAAAAAAAAAAAAAATTAATGATACGGTGTAACTGAAGACTATGTTAGCCGTTTCAATTATAAAGAGTGAAATAATTAAAAAGGTTGCTTTGAAAATTGTTAAATAATCTAATTATTTCACAAGCAACTGTTTTTCAATGTATTATTTTTTAAATATTTTTTTAAAGAGATTCACAACACCCAATACTACAAATCCCAGTACAAGGCCAATTATAAATTCTTTGATAATTGAAGGCAGTTTAATTGTTGGTACAATATGATGAAAAAATGGTATGTAATGTACGAAGATACCTCCTGCCACTAAGAGTAATGCAATTGTACCTATGACAGTTAAACTTTTTATTACTAAAGGAAGCGCTTTTACCAGCAGATTACCAATAAATTTTGAGATGCTTTTTTCTTTTTTGCTAAATTTAATAAGCTTATAACCAGCCTCATCCATTCTGACAATAAGGGCAACAATTCCATATACTCCTATTGTTGCGATTACAGCTATAATAGATGTTACAATAATTTGCTGCGTAAGTGGTTCTTCGATAACTGTTCCGAGTGCGATGATTACAATTTCTACAGACAGGATAAAATCGGTTACAATTGCTGATTTGATTTTTCCTTTTTCTGCTTCCAGAATTTGTTCTTCTGTCAACACTTCATTTGTTATTCCTTCTGATTCTTCGTGATTGTGCGGAAAAACAAATTCGAATATTTTTTCTGCTCCTTCATAAGCCAGAAAAAGTCCTCCTAGAACCAAAATTATAATTATTGCAACAGGTAAAAAAGCACTTAATAAAAATGCTATCGGTAAAATAATGATCTTGTTAAGAAGAGACCCTTTACTAATGGCCCACAACACAGGAAGTTCGCGTGAAGAAGCAAATCCGGAAGCTTTTTCGGCATTTACTGCTAAATCATCGCCCAGAATTCCGGCTGTTTTTTTAGCAGCAATTTTACTCATTACTGCAACATCATCCATAATTGCTGCGATATCATCTAATAGTACAAAAAAACCTGAAGCCATTTATTTTATTTTTAAAAACTACACCAGAATAAGGTGTATTTAATTATTAATTTGGTGCGAATCTACTACTTTTTGCTCAAATTTATTCTACAAAACAGTCAATAAATTAAACTGCTCAAGCAACAAATTTACCTCTTTATTATATTAGTTGCACTGTCCTAAAAGTACCCAAATAATAATAAATACTAAAATAGTTCCGAAGCATCCACCTCCTAATTTTTTGGCACCATAACCTGCTATTAATCCTCTAAAGATATTGTTCATAATTTTATGTTTTAAGTTTAAGTAAATTTCAGATTAATTAAGAATACTATTTTATAATAATTTAAAAAAAAGTTTCATGATTTACGGATGAAACAAAAAAACACCGGCCTTTCGACCAGTGT
>SEBM01000810.1 GCA_004296145.1 Flavobacterium sp. | reverse complement strand
AGACTAATGTATGCTCAAAAATGAGCTAGGATTATTGATGAGTATGTTCCGTTTTTTAGAATAAATAATAATGAAATAATCATTAGGTTTGAAATTGACAATTGTATCATCAAAGCATGTTTAATAAAATCGCAAAATATCTATTTGTTTTAAGCGGGCTTACACCAATTCTTTTGATCTGTTGGTTGATAAAAATTATACAACTTAGAACTGACCTTACATTTTATTTGCCTCATGATTGTAGAGGATTTCGTGAAGGAATCTGGGACTTTTTAATTGTTCACTGGCTATTGATAGTTTTTCTATTGTGTGTTTTGTTTGGGAAATTGCTATTAAATAAAGCTTTGACGCGATTGCCTATAATTCAAATTACCGCAAAAACTCTTAAGCCTGCAGAAGTTAATTTTACTCCTCTGCTTTTTTCTCTTCTTGCTGGTTGGTTGAAATTTTATTTCCACGATGATAAAGACTTAATATATTTGGTGGGCACAGTCTTTCTCTGCATCATTTATGCACTGGTTTTTAGGGATTCTTACCATTATAATATTATTTTTAAAGTGTGTTTTGGGTATAGATATTATGAAATACAGGATGGGAATGTTACCTATCTTTTTCTTAGTAAAAAAATGATCTACGACACCCCTGAAATCACCTCAGGAATTAAAATCACAGACTACATGCTCATAGATATGAGCGATAAAAACTCTAATTAACCTCGAATATATGAACAACCACTTTTACGCAATTTTAGATGACGGAAATTATTCTGTCCGTAGGATTGAGCTCACGCAATCACTTGTTACGGGAATCCAAAAGCTTTTCGTACAATCAGGAGAAACCCTAATTGGAGACAATATTGAAGATTATGAATTTGATGGAAACTACACTCCGGAGGCTGACGAGGTTCTATTTGTTGAAATGAAAGACCTGCCTGGCACTATCACCGATATCAGGCGCACAAGTCTAGGTGTGAGAGTACTCGATTTTTCAAAAGAATCAATAAAGGCGCTGCTTTGGTATGACCAAAAGGAAGATATTTTCTATTTCCAAAGCTTTGACAATCGCAAAAGGTTAGATCATAAATTTGTTCTTTTTGAGGATAAAAAAATGTTTAATCAGTTGAGTGATAATGCTTTTATTGTTGAGGATACTGTACATGCAGTTTATTCTGATGGAAGGCTTTATTTCAAATCATATGCTAATGCCAACAAAATACTACCTCTGGGAGATCATTTTAAGTTAACTACTGAAGAGGATATTCAACAGTTGGCAATGGATCCAAAATTATCCTTTGAGGCGGATTGGCTCATTAAAAAGTCAAATAGTACAATTAAAAAACTAATTACGAAAGTTGAAAAAGCAGGGATTCTTGCCAGATATGAAACAACGGCCATTCAGCTATCAGCAAAAAAGGCCTTCCTTGATATATCCTTGGATGAGGACGGCAAAATCATTTTTCCAAAAGATATAAAACAGGTAAGGGC
>SEBM01000809.1 GCA_004296145.1 Flavobacterium sp. | reverse complement strand
AGGTATATCTATGTATGTATGATATTTTATGAGGATTATTAGTATCATTATCCATGCAAATACAAGGGAAACATAAAATACATTCAAATCCATTGTTAATTAAGTAATCGTATACATTTTTAGTTATTTCAAACTTTCTTGTATTTCTTGTTTCTTTACATCCTAAATCAATACGATAACTATCTAAAATTTTCCCAAAATCATTATCAAAATTAACAATGCATTGTGAATCTACAAGAGTAGCTTCATCTAAATCATTTATCCTATAGTACTTATCATCCTCTTTTATACAAAAGATGATGTCATCTCCAATTTGTCCTAAATAAATTTGGATTTTATCATTTGAATGATTAAATAGTTTTTCTAAAACTTGTTTATAAATACGTTCTGTTGTGTGAAACTTCTTTTCAAATCTTACATTATCTACAAAAGCAGTAATAAAATTTTCGGGTTCTTTTGCTCCTAAAGGCCATCTTTCTGAAAATAATCCATCAATGAAATTTACACTGCTATATAGTTTTATATTTTTAAGATTTTCATCACTTATAAATGATTTATATGTGGCCTTATTGTTTTCTGAAATTAATTCATTACAGAGTTTTATGAGTTCATTTAAAGTATCAGAATTAATTCCATGCTCTTTAAATTCTTCTCTTATTAAATTAGAAATGTTGTTAATTCTGTTTGGATTCTTCATAATTTTTAGTTTTTAGTTTTTAAAATGGTTAAATTTATTAATAGCCTCCACTTTGTTGTTGACGTGAAGTTTTCTGTATATGTTTCCGACGTGCTTTTTTACGGTATCAATGCTTACACATATCTTGTCCGCAATCTCTTTATATAAAAGACCTTGAGATAGAAGTTCTACAATTTCTGTTTCGCGTTTAGTAAGCTCTTCAAAGTCTTTCACTTCGATAGTTTTCCTTTCAAAATGAGCTAAAACTCTTCTTGCAATTGAAAAACTCATAGGAGCACCGCCGTTGTAAACGTCCCGGATTGATGATAAGATTTTATCCATACTTTCGCCTTTGATCAAATATCCCATTGCACCTGCTTTTAAGGAATTGAAGATCATTTCATCATTCTCGAAGCTTGTACACATGATGAATTGACTTGTTGGCATATCTTGCTTTAACTTTCCGATAATATCAATTCCAAGCATATCCTGAAGTTGGATATCCATCATGACTACATCCGGAGAAAGATCAGATAAATTTTTGAGAGCCGCATTTCCGTCGAAAAACTGTGCGATCACCTTCATATCAGTTTGGTAATCGATCACCTTCTTCAACGCATTGTTGTAGTTTTTTTCGTCTTCTACTATGGCTATGGAAATGCTCATGTTGATTGATTTCGTTAAGACAAATTTCAACAGAAAACAAAGCAGAAACAATTACCCATTTGTGTAATTTTAAAAATTGAGTGTTACGGTTATTGGTTTGTTTTTTGTTTTTACTAAATTTAATGAAAATTCTATATATAGAAG
>SEBM01000808.1 GCA_004296145.1 Flavobacterium sp. | reverse complement strand
GTGTTATGTTTGGTGTTGAAATGTTGTGTTAAGACGCTCATATAAAATGTTATAATTTGAATTTTTCTAAATCCTGAAATGTATTCCAAAATCTTAGTAATTCAATATTGTTTTTTTCGATTCGGTAATAAAGTGAAATATGTTTGGTAATGACAACTTTGTAAACGTTTCTGTAGTTCGTTTTTAGAAAAAGAACATTGTCATTTTTTAAAAGAGTTATTGTGGTATTTACCTTTTCAATAAAATGCAAAACAGATTTTTCAGACGACTCGGCTTCAAGATAATCAATGTTGTTCCAAAAGTCTTTTTTTGCTTGTGGAGCCCAGATGACATTCATTATTTGAAATATTTTGAATAGCGATTTTTTGTTTCCTCCATAACGACATCGTGTTGAATGCCTTCGTTGTTATCTAAGGAATAAATGGCTTCATCAATTTTTTGTTTCTGGTCTTGCAAAAGGCTTTCTTTAGAATGAATGAAGTCAACAATTTCCTGAATAAGATCAGGATTATCAATGTCTAAAACAATTTTAGCCAATTCTATTTTAGAGGTTTGAATGTTCATTTTTACTTTTTTCTCAAAGTTAAGTTTTTCTTCCAAAAAAGAATAATAATGATTCGTTAAGTTTTTTTGAGTATCCAGTCGCAGTCTCAGTTTTCAGTTTTCAGTTTTCAGTTCAGTCTGAGACTGAAAACCGAGACTGAAAACTTATTTTAAACTTTCAGCAGCTTTATTTACCGCAGCTTTTAATTCTTCTTTGTAAGAAATAATAGAGTCCAGAACTTTTTTATCATGGCTTCCGATGATTTGTGCAGCTAAGATTCCTGCATTTTTGGCACCGTTCAAAGCAACAGTCGCAACAGGAACTCCACCCGGCATTTGTAGAATAGACAAAACAGAATCCCAGCCATCAATAGAATTGCTTGATTTTACCGGAACTCCAATTACAGGAAGTGGCGACATAGATGCAACCATTCCAGGTAAATGCGCCGCTCCGCCCGCTCCGGCAACAATTACCGAAATGCCGCGAGTGTGTGCATTTTTACTAAAATCAACTAATTTCTCCGGTGTCCTGTGAGCTGAAACAATATCTACTTCAACTTCTATATTAAATTGTTTTAACATGTCGATCGCATCCTGCATTACTGGCATGTCTGAGATGCTTCCCATGATAACGGCTACTTTGCTCATTTTGTTTTTTGTTTTTGTTGTGTTGGTTTCATGTTTAAAGTTTCAAGTTATTAGAAACTGTAAACAAAGAATGTGACTTTTAAATTATATTATTCTATTTCTGGAATCATGTTCCAAATGTCAATACCGAATTCAACTTCTAAACTTCTAATAAATTTTAGTTCTGTTGGGCTATTTTGAATTATTTTTTGAAAATATACTGTTGGATTTTCAAAGTAGATCATCAATTCTTTACACAAATCAATATATTTTTTTCTTTCTACTGATAAATCATAATCATCAAGTTTTAATAGTT
>SEBM01000807.1 GCA_004296145.1 Flavobacterium sp. | reverse complement strand
TGCTGGCGTTCAACCACTTTTAGCAAGCTATCCAATAAATATCAGCACTGCGAAAAATAAAATAGACGAAAGAGATGTTAGAGATTTTAACGGCGTAATTGCTGGCGGACCGATAACTGTTATCATCACCCTGGGCAATACCGAAGGCGTAAGATTTGAAGGCGATGCGGATGCAATAGCTACATTAATTACAGAAAAAAGAGGCACTGCTTTGGTTATTAGGCCTCAAAACAGCTGGACCAGCTGGGCTAGAAAATACCAAGGCAAAAAAATTACTGCATACGTTTCTGCCAAAACTATAAAAAGTTTAACGATGAGTGGCGATGGAAAAATGAGCGTTACCAATAAAATTGACACAGAGGGTTTAAACATAATCTTAAGCGGTTCGGGCAGTATTACAGCAAATATTAATGTGAATGGTATTGTAGCAAATGTAAGCGGCTCTGGTAGTTTAAACTTATCGGGTAGCGCAGACAATGCTAACGTAAATATTAGCGGTTCAGGTTCATTAGCTAAAAAAGGATTTACGGTAGGAAATCTTTCATCTGTTATTAGTGGTTCCGGCTCAGTTTATGCAAATGTCGAAGATAGCATCAATGCAACGATTAGTGGTTCTGGCAGCATAAACTATAGTGGCGATCCAGAAGTAAAACAACGTGTTTTTGGCTCTGGTAGAGTTAGAAAAATATAGTCGCTTTTAACACACAAAAAGAAAAGCTCTTCGAATTTTCGGGGAGCTTTTTTGATAAAAGACATCCGTCCGTTCTAATTTGTTTTTTTTAGGCGACATAAAGCAATACATCCAGAAAATCATTTTTTATGCTCAAATATCTAATCATCGCCCTTTGTTTAACACCTTTTTTTTTAACAGCGCAAACAAGCAACAATAAACAAAAAACAGAACTAACAATTATTGGAACTGTACATTTTCCAACAAAACAAATAAACAAGGATACCATTTATACTGTTTTAGAAAACCTGAAACCTGATCTAATTCTTATGGAATCAGACATGACAAATTTCAATTCAGATTTTACATTCAAAAACACATACGATGAAAATGAATGGAATGCCATTGTTAAATACAGAACTAATTTTAAAAACACGCTGTTTAGACCAATAGAATTCGAGGGACGAAATAACTATAGAAAAGAACAAGGAATTCAGAACCCAGACGTCGTTCTGATTGAAACAAATGATCTTGATTCATTGAATAAGCTCTCGGAAAAACACAAAAAAATCTGGGCTAGATTTATTGAGCTATCTAACTCATTAAATGAATTAGACAATAGCTCATTGAAAGAAATAAATTTGAGTTCTACCGAGAATTTAGTTAGAGAAAGACAATTTTATCAATATCAAAAATTAAAGGAAATTGCTGATGAAAATGATCAGTTTGCGAAACTAAAAATTGAAACAGCGAACAAGGACTCGATCTCATTTAGAGAGCTATACAAAAGATATGCTTACTTTGAAGAGCTTAGGAAT
>SEBM01000213.1 GCA_004296145.1 Flavobacterium sp. | reverse complement strand
GGTTTAAATATTCTACACATTCTCAAAACATAAATTATTTTATAACAAAATATTTTCGTTATAATTAATTTAATTTCATGTAAAAATTCTCATTTAAAAAAGAAAGAAATTAAAATTCAAAATTGGTTCGGATTTTATTAGAGATTACTTTTAAAGATTTTACTTTTTTTACCGCAGTCTTTTTAGTTTTGGCCACAGTTATTGTATCAAACAGGTTATTATGAGCTTTACCTTCAAACGTTTCTCTCATTTCAAGTTTGACCCCCATCTTTGTGATTTCAAATTCAACTTCACCATCTTTATCGAGAATCCATTGTGCGTTTTTTATTTCCGTGATTTTTATTTTAGTTTCATCCTTATCCTGCCATTGCCATTTACCAAACTGTAAAAACTTTTGACCGTTTTGAGACGTAATATTAAAGCTTGTGAAGCAAGTTCCCGCTTTTGAAAAATTTATTAAACTAACCGTATCATGAATAGGCTCATTTCTGGTAAGTTTCCAGGTACTATGACATAACAAATCTGTATTTGGTGAAGTTGTAATTTCAGCTGCTTTAGATACTTTTAATTCGTAATTATAAGTATCAGATCCTTCATATTTAATTGAAAACACAACATTAGTCGGATCCGAATCATCTACTTTGATTGTACCAAAATCAGAAAGCAAAAGAATATCGGTATCCAAAACTTCATAAGTACCAAAAACAATAATTTCTTCTGCTGTTTTTGATGTCAAAGTCTTTTTAGATGCTATGCTGTTTGCATTTTTTGTAATAATATAATTTCCATTCGTATCAAATTCAATCGATTTGAATTCTTCTGAGTTCTCTACAATCCACTTTTTATCGATAGTTTCTTTTGCTGTTTCTTCTTCAGTATTATCTTCTTTAGAACAACAAGAAAAGCTGACAACAAGAAGTAAAACGCTAATGATTTGGGTAATTTTATTCACTTTTAAATGTATTGATTGAACTGCTTATAAAATGAACCAAATTTATAATGATTACCTCTATTATACATCATCATTTATAGTGATTTTAAAAAACCTTCAACGCAGGCAAAAAAAAACGCATTCAACTTAATGAATGCGTTTTTTAATATCTAAATCGGATTATATTATCCTTTCAAACTTGCTGCTAAATACTCACGGTTCATACGTGCGATATTTTCAAGAGAAATTCCTTTTGGGCATTCCACTTCACAAGCTCCAGTATTTGTACAGTTTCCAAAACCTTCCAAATCCATTTGGTGAACCATGTTTAAAACACGATCCGTTGCTTCAACTTTACCTTGTGGCAATAATGCATATTGAGAAACTTTTGCAGAAACGAATAACATTGCTGAAGAGTTTTTACAAGTTGCAACACAAGCTCCGCAACCAATACAAGCAGCAGCATCAAATGATTTGTCTGCGTCGTCTTTGTTTACCGGAATTGTATTTGCATCGATTGTATTTCCTGAAGTATTCACAGAAATAAATCCTCCTGCATGTTGAATTCTGTCGAAAGAACTTCTGTCAACAACTAAATCTTTGATTACAGGGAAAGCTTTTGCTCTAAATGGCTCGATAAAAATCGTATCACCATCTTTAAACATACGCATGTGTAACTGACAAGTTGTAACTCCTCTGTCTGGTCCGTGTGCTTCTCCGTTGATGAATAAAGAACACATTCCGCAGATTCCTTCACGACAATCGTGGTCAAATGCAACCGGCTCTTCTCCTTTATTGATTAATTGTTCGTTAAGAACATCAAGCATTTCAAGGAAAGACATATCTGGTTCGATTCCGTCGATAGGATATTCAACAATCCCTCCTTTATCTTGGGCGTTTTTCTGACGCCATATTTTTAATGTAAGTTTCATCTTTTATAAGTTTAAAAGTCTTAAAGCCTAAAGTCTAAAATCCCAATCTAAGGACTAAAAACTAAGTACTAAAATCCTATTTGTAGCTTCTTTGAACTAATTTAATGTTTTCGTAATTAAGAGGTTCTTTGTGTAATACGGCGTCACTTGGTTTTCCTTTGTATTCCCAAGCTGCAACGTATGCAAAGTTATCATCATCACGAAGTGCTTCTCCTTCTTCTGTCTGGTATTCCTCACGGAAGTGACCTCCACAAGATTCGTTACGGTGTAAAGCATCTTTCGCGAACAATTCTCCTAATTCTAAGAAATCGGCAACACGGGTTGCTTTTTCTAATTCCTGATTAAATTCGTTAGCGCTTCCTGGTACTTTTACATCTTTATAAAATTCTTCACGTAAAGCAGCAATTTCTTCGATAGCTTCAGTTAAACCCTGAGCGTTACGAGCCATACCCACTTTATTCCACATGATTTTTCCTAATTTTTTGTGGAAATAATCTACAGAATGTTTACCGTTGTTATTGATAAATTTATTGATTTGATCTACAACCGCTTTTTCAGCTTCAACGAATTCTGGTAAGTCTGTAGAAATTTCTCCCATTTTAATATCCGGAGCTAAATAATCTCCGATAGTATAAGGTAATACGAAATATCCATCAGCCAATCCCTGCATCAAAGCAGAAGCTCCAAGTCTGTTTGCTCCGTGATCTGAGAAATTAGATTCCCCGATTGAGAAACATCCAGGAATTGTAGTCATTAAGTTATAATCAACCCAGGTTCCACCCATAGTGTAGTGAACTGCAGGGTAAATCATCATTGGTGTTGTATAAGGATCTTCGTCGACGATTTTGTAATACATCTGGAATAAGTTTCCGTATTTACTTTTCACGATTGCAGCTCCTAATTTAGTTACCAAAGCAGCATCTTTATCATCCAAACCTTTTACATAAGCATCTTCAGTTCCGTAACGTTTAATTGCTGCTGCGAAATCTAAGTAAACAGCTTCACCGGTTTTGTTAACTCCAAAACCAGCATCACATCTTTCTTTAGCTGCACGGGACGCAACGTCACGAGGTACAAGGTTACCAAAAGCAGGATATCTTCTTTCTAAGAAATAATCTCTTTCTTCTTCCGATAAATCTGTTGCTTTTTTCTTTCCTTCACGAATTGCCTGAGCATCTTCTAATTTTGCAGGAACCCAAATACGACCGTCATTACGTAACGATTCAGACATCAAAGTCAGTTTTGACTGGTGATCTCCAGAAACCGGGATACAAGTTGGGTGAATTTGTGTGTAGCAAGGATTTGCGAAGAAAGCTCCTTTTTTATGAATTTTCCAAGCTGCTGTAGCATTTGATCCCATAGCATTTGTAGAAAGGAAAAATACGTTTCCGTATCCTCCAGAACCAATTACTACCGCATGAGCAGAATGTCTTTCGATTTCTCCGGTGATTAAGTTACGAGCGATAATACCTCTTGCTTTTCCGTTCACGATTACAATGTCAAGCATTTCGTGGCGGTTGTACATTTTAATTTTTCCACGACCAATCTGACGGTTCATTGCAGAATAAGCTCCTAACAATAACTGTTGTCCAGTTTGTCCTTGTGCGTAAAATGTACGGGAAACCAAAGTTCCTCCAAAAGAACGGTTATCCAAAAGTCCTCCATATTCACGAGCCAATGGCACCCCTTGAGCCACACATTGGTCAATAATATTTGAAGAAACTTCTGCCAAACGGTGTACGTTTGCTTCACGAGCACGGTAATCTCCTCCTTTTACAGTATCATAAAATAATCTGTAAACTGAGTCACCGTCTCCTTTATAATTTTTTGCTGCATTGATTCCCCCTTGTGCTGCAATTGAGTGCGCACGTCGTGGTGAATCCTGAAAGCAGAATGCTTTTACGTTATAACCCAATTCAGCCAAAGTTGCCGCAGCAGAACCTCCAGCCAAACCTGTACCAACTACGATAATATCAAGATTACGTTTGTTAGCAGGGTTTACTAAATTAATATGATCTTTATAATTTGTCCATTTGTCCGCTATTGGACCATTTGGAATTTTTGAATCTAATGCCATTATAATTGATATTAATTATTGGTTGAAATGATGAAATAAGGCGATAATTACAAAAGCGACTGGTACCACAACTGCGAACCCGTAACCAACTTTTGCCAAAAATCTTGAATATTTGTTGTGCATCCCCATAGATTGTAGAGAAGATGCAAATCCGTGCCATAAGTGAAATCCTAAAAGGATAAAAGAAATACAGTATAAACCTGTACGGATCGGGTCATGAAATTTGTGAACTAACTCACCATAATATCTTGTAGCATCTGGCGCTGTACCTGCTACATATTTATAGCTTAATTCAGGAAACCAGAAATCATAAAAGTGCAATCCTAAGAAAGCCAAAATAACCAATCCAGAAATAATCATATTTCTAGAGCTCCATGAAGCGTTTGCTGCTCCGTTGTATTTTGCGTACGAAATTGGTCTTGCTGCGCTGTTTTGAGCAGTAAGAACAAATCCCATTACGAAGTGCAAAATTACTCCGAATGCCAAAACTGGCTGCATTACATATTGAATCAGCGGATTGTAACCCATAAAATGAGAGACTTCGTTAAAAACGGGTTCACTCAAAATTGAAATAAAATTTAAGGTAACATGCAGCGCTAAAAACGTGATTAAGAATATTCCCGAAAGAGCCATAGCCACTTTCTTTAAGATGGAAGCATTCAACTGTGCAGATTGTGCCATAAGTGTTTAAGTAGTTTGTTTTAAAAAATTAGACAAAAATAACTCAATTACAAAAGAACTACAACCATTTCGCTGTTATTTATAATGATTTTAAAAAAGATTACGTATACGTATTTTTACGTATAAAATCGTTTTTAATAATAAATTATTTAGTATAGAAAACTCGCAAAACCGTTTTTCAAAGATTTTTACCACCAAAACGGCGGGCTTGAGTTACTAAAAATTTATCATATTGTTATTTTATACAAAGTTTTAATTTCTTTTCTTCAAAAGTGATTCTGCTGCTTCATTTTATCAGGACAAAAAATTGTCAGTCCGTCACATAGTTTTACCTTTATCCGCTCAAAAAAATAAGAATGAAAACAGGAATTGATGCTATCTCTTTTGATGTAGCAAACATACATTTACCCATAAAAACTTTGGCAACTGCCAGAAACATTGAACCAGAAAAATTAGAAAAAGGTCTCGGATTATTGAAAATGACTTTTCCGGACGTTCATCAGGATGCTGTTGTTTTTGGAGCAAATGCTTTAACAAAACTTATTCAGGACAACAATATAAACCTTAACGAAATCAGTAGAATTTATGTTGGAACCGAAAGCGGTATCGACAGTTCTAAACCAATTGCTTCTTATTTAATTGGTTTAATGGAACAAAAATTTGGAGAAGATTCTTTAGCCGAATGCGATGTTGTAGATTTTACTTTCGCCTGCATTGGCGGTGTAGATGCGATGCAAAATTGTCTGGATTTTGTAAAATTAAATCCAAACAAAAAAGCGATTGTTGTTACAAGTGATTTTGCAAAATACGATTTAAATTCAGGAGGAGAATACACTCAGGGCGCAGGAGCCGTTGCAATGTTGATCTCAGCAGATCCAAAAATTATTGCTTTTGATGATAATTGGGCGACAAGCACAAAAGGCGTTTTTGATTTCTTTAAACCATACAGAACTATTTCTAAAGAAGAAATTACAAAAAACCAAAACAACGACAATTGGTTTGATAATTTAGAAGCAGAAATCGAAATCCATAAAGATCAGCCGGTTTTTGATGGTCAATATTCGAATCAATGTTATATGGACCGTACGCGAAATGCTTACTTTTCATTCAAGAAATTAAAAAATACGACTGAAACTTTATACAACACTTGGCATAGTATCGTGATGCATTTACCTTATTCTTTCCAGGGAAGAAGAATGTTGTCTGAAATTTATGCTTTGGATAGTGCTGAAAAAATTATTTCTGATGACATTGCTGCTGCTGATTATCAGACTAAAATTAAAGAAGTGGCAAAATCTGATGATTACAGAAATTTTGTAACCGCGAAATTACAGCCTGCAGAACTGGCTTCGTCTTTAATTGGAAATCTGTATACCGGTTCTATTTTCATGGGATTATTATCAACCTTGGCACATTTTTATGATACTAAAAAAGAGGTTTCTGGTGAAAAATTCGGTTTCTTAGCTTACGGAAGCGGATCGAAATCGAAAGTTTTTGAAGGAACAATTCAACCGGAATGGAAATCAGCTTTGGCAAATGTAAAGCTTTTTGAAAATTTGAAAGAAAGCGTAGAAATTGATTTTAACACTTACGAAAGTCTTCATAAAAAAGAACAAAAACAAAGTGTAAGAACTCCAAAACAAGAATGGATTTTAGATCGAATTGAAAAAGAAATTCCGAATTTAATTGGGGCGAGATATTATAAATGGGTGGACTAAATTAAAATTCTAATTTTTGAAATCCCAAATTCCAAAACCGAAGCTTATTGTTTCGGTTTTTTTATGCCAATATTTAACCGCAAAGAACGCAAAGATTTACGCAAGGTTCGCAAAGTTTTTTAGACAAAGCTTTACGAACATTGCGTTTATTAAAGTCATCCACAGACAAAACCTTTGCGTGCTTTGCGGTTAAACAAAAAAATCAATCCTTCTTATGCTGTTCTGTAAAATGCTGATTTCCTTTTGTTCTTGCATCTTCTGTATGCATTCCGTTTGCCATTCCTAACATGAAGGCGGTTATTATTAAAAGTAATTTTCGTTTAATCCAATGAAGTGGTCGCTTAGATTGCTCTAAACGTGTTTTATTTTGTTTATACATTTTGTAAATGATAAATGATTATACATTATGATATCATCTTATGCTGAGAAAGCATAATTGCTTAGAAAAGAAATTTTCTTAAGCGGTGTATAAACTTGTTTTGAAGTTGCTTGAATGGGTTATTTCATTTACAAAAACAGCTTGTTTTATAAATGAATATATTTTTTGATTAAGGATTTCGCAAAGCGTAAAAAGAACTTTGATTTGAAGAGTCAAAACTTCTTTTACACTTTTGTAAATTATAAATATCGAAAACGAAGCTTTTTCAATAGATTTTGAAAAGCCGAATTTGTATAAACGGTAATTTTTAAAATCTAATTCCGGATTTAAAACGATTCGAGAAGATTCATAATATTCAACAGAATTCGATTGAGAATTTAAAACAC
>SEBM01000806.1 GCA_004296145.1 Flavobacterium sp. | reverse complement strand
TTATGCAGGATTGATATTATTGGTATTCTCGATTATTGCTGTTTTTCTTGGTGGAGGAGTTTTTGTAGCACTATATGGTGTTGAACATTTTAATGAACAATACTTTAAAAGCCTGCAAAATGAACAGGCTGTTGGCGCTGTATTAATCATTTACACTTTAGTTATCACTTTTATAGCTGCACTTTTAAGCCCTTTTACCGCGGGTTTTCTTAAGATGGCAGATTGTGCTGACAAAGATGAAGAATTCAATGTTTCTACAATTTTCAGCTATTATAATTCACGTTATTTTTCTCCGCTTTTTATTTCTGCATTATTAATCTCGCTAACCGGAGGTGCAATATCTGTAGCATTTAGTTATATGGGAATTCCAGTTGTTGATGCTATTATTACGCTTATCATAGCTTTATTTACCTCATTGACAATACCATTGATCATTTTTGGAGATTTAAACGCAATCGATGCTATAAAATCAAGTGCCGTTATTGTAAGCAAACAGCCTCTTGTAATTGCGTTACTTTTTATTGTTGGAGGACTGGCTTCTACAGTTGGTTTTATTGCCTGTTGTATTGGTATTGTATTTACGATTCCGATTACTTACTCAGTAAAATATGCCATTTACAGTGCTATATTAGATATTAAAAATGACGATTCTATTGATTCTATCGGTCAGTCGGATTTTGAATAATCATAAATTTCCAAACACAAAAAGAGCTTAACCTACTCTGTCTGGAAATTTCACAAGCTATTACTAAACCAAACCCCACATACTATGGTACACAACTATAGTTATTTTAATTCACTGCTTTCAGGAATTTTCATTAATGGAAATGCCCTGAAAGGAGGCGGATTTAACTGGTTAGTATATAATGCTGATATCATTTTTTATAACAATCCTAAACTCATCATTTTAGGATTATCTCTTTTTGGATTTCTCGGTTTACTGATTTACCAGTTTTTTAGGATTAAGTCAAAAATTGGCTATTTCATAGAAAAACAGAAGGAAGGCGAAACCGCCGGCAGAGAATATCAACTCTATATTTTATTCTTTGGTATTGCGATGATTCTTATGGAAATCATCAACGAAATCTTTAAGATCAGACCCAAAAGTTTATTGTATATAAATCTTTCCATGGGATTTTCTGTTTTGTTAGGTTACCTGCTAATCGACAAAATAAAATTTCTGAGAGACCGAATTCAGATTATTTTTATTGCCTTTTTCTTTTTTTACATCGTTTATGTAGCACGCAATATTATTTATCTTCACGATGATGTAGTTCCGATTATTGTATTTCTGATCTCTTTTTTCTTTTCTTATAATATTCTGAAACCCATAAAAATCTATTGGATTTTTGTTGGAATCATTTTTACTTTTTTGGCTGCAACGATTGTTTTTCATCTTATTCCGTTAAAGTCTTCCATCTTACTAATCAATTTTTCTATCCTGATCTCTATTGTCAATCAGGTAAAATATGCTGTTTTACTAAATAGTCATG
>SEBM01000805.1 GCA_004296145.1 Flavobacterium sp. | reverse complement strand
GTAGTCGAAAAATGTTAAGTTAAATAATAAATATTTATAAAAGGGGTAATCTTCTTTACTTGCATTAATGCTAATCCAGCATTTTTAAAAACCTCTTTCCATCTTCTTGGACTAAAAAAGTGGAAACAACCGATATTGTAAACCAGAAAATTATAAATATCCCGATTATGTTCTACCACAATAATTTTTCCATCTGCTCTTAAGGCTTGTTTCATTTGTTTAAAGAAAATGATTTGTTCTTGCCTATCCCTAATTTCGTGGGCTGCTAAAATCACAAAGACACAATCGATACTTTTAGCAGATAAACCAATATTTGTGGTTTCAATCAGCATAGTATTTGGATAGGGCGGATAAGCCTTTCTTGCCCTTTCGATGGAGATTTCTGTATGTTTTGCTGATTTATAGAAATCCATTACAGTTAAGTTGCAGCCAGCAAATTTCTGCTTTAGTAAATAACTTGTCTCGTCAAAACCAGCGTTAATATTAAGTAACTCACTCCTTTGTTTAATGGTTAAGTCACCAAGCCAATTCAAGCTATATAAATTCGATAAATCGTAAATGTAATATGAGGCAACCAATGATAATGTTGTGCCTAATATAATTCCTATAATAAGCAAGTAGCCTATCCAGTTGAAATGGTTTGGAAATAAAACTGTAATTGTGAACAAACTGGTAATTAATGCGAAAGCCAAAACATAAAAATGCCAGTTAAATCTGATTATATTTAAAACTCCCTGAAATGGTTTTCTTAAATGTCTTTCCATATTTCAGTTTTACCCTTTTTCCAATGATAAGGAATGTCTTCGTTTATAAAAGCATTAGCTAAAATTGCTCCTTTAAATTTTTCTTGCTCTATAAATCCAAGTTCTGCTTTTAAAACTTCAATAGGTTTGGGAACCCAATTTTGACGAACACCTTCTATGATGGTTACTTCGTTATTAAATTCGTTATAAGTAAAGGTAAATGGGAGTGGACCAGCAAATCTCCTTGCGGTTTTCCAATCTTCAAAAACACTTCCTTTTGGTAAATCTGCATTTTCATTTTTTCTTATTTCTATTTCCAAACCAGATTTGTTAGAATAGATGTTAATATTTTCATCAGTTTCTGAGAACTTAATGTCTATAGCAGTATAATTATAATGAGTAAAGATATTGCCAAAAAATGCCATTTTCTTTTTATCAGTTTCGGATTTGAGAATGAATAAACCTCTTAGCCTTTTGCCTTCATTAGTGGTGTAACGCACAAAAATTCTATAGCCTGCCAAAAAGAAGTCGTTACCCATAAATTTTGGAAATCCTTTTGGTCGGAGGTTTTCTGTTTGAACTAAAGCAACAGCTACAAAAGCCCATTGATCGTTATGTGTATCGAGGGTTAGACACTTAGGAAGTAAACTTTCCAATTGCGTTTTTGGTAAAGCATAAGTCAGTACGATTGTACTTTTGAAATGAGCTTCTACTGCAAATGGATGGTTTTTAAGAAATGACATCTAGCCTT
>SEBM01000804.1 GCA_004296145.1 Flavobacterium sp. | reverse complement strand
GAATATTCATCAATCATTAAATGCAAGCTTTGAAAGTGAAAAAAAATATTGTTTTTTTGACAGATAATCAAAGAATTTAGTCACTCCTAGCCCAGATTGGAACAGCATATTTTTTTGTTATCCCGCAAATGCACTAACAGAAAAAGATACAGTGAAGGGCTGGATGAAGCTCCTGAAAAATTTAATTTGAAAAATCGTTAATAATTTAACGTAAATGTTTATTCCTTTTGTGAATATTATAAAACTGTTGATAAACGCTTACTTTTAGAATCTACCAATTCAAAATGAACTTTAATATTTGCAATGTTTTTCCAAGTTGCATATTTAAAGAGAGTGAAACCAATCAACATTCCTAAAGTATTTAAGAAGACGTCATCAACATCAGCTACTCCTCTTCCTGAGATGTATTGAATAGATTCAATAATACTTATTGCTACAAGAAAAAATAAGGTGATTGGTACAAATTTATTGAATTTTTTAATGCATAATCCTAACCATCCAAATGGACTGAATAAAAATATATTACCAAATATGTTGACTATAAATGCTTGGTTATCAATATTATTATCGTTGAAGAAATGCTGTATCGTAGTAAATGGCTGATGCTGGATGTAGGAGATTTCGGAAGGTTCTCTACCGGAAGCATAAAACATCATATATAATAGAACGGTCGTGTATAAGGCAATAAATACTGCAAAATATCTTTTCATAGGTTTCCTTTTGGGATTAGTAATAAAAAAGAGTTGAAGTGCTTACTAGTTTTTTTAAGGTTATTATATAACAATAATCTTACCCTTATAGTATAGACTTAAGACAGTTTATAATTCTTTACGACTATTTAACATAATAAAAAAGCCTCATTTTAAAAATGAGGCTGTACATTGAATTTTTTATCAATCAGACTTGAATTACTCCGAGATTGAATTTCTCAGTAATCGGAGAATGATCTGCAGCTTCTATTCCCATCGAAATCCATTTTCTAGTTTCAATAGGGTTGATAATGGCATCTGTCCACAATCTTGATGCTGCATAAGTGGCTTCTGTTTGTTTTTGATACCTTTTAGAAATAGAATCTAGAATTTCTTTACGAGCTTCGTCGGTAATTTCTTTTCCTTGTTTTTTTAATGTAGACTCCTGAATCTGAGCTAAAACTTTTGCAGCCTGAGAACCGCCCATTACCGCAAGATCTGCCCATGGCCAAGCTACAATTAGTCTCGGATCATATGCTTTTCCGCACATGGCGTAATTTCCGGCACCATAAGAGTTTCCTGTGATAATAGTAAACTTAGGAACCACAGAATTAGCGACCGAGTTTACCATTTTTGCTCCGTCTTTTATGATTCCGCCATGTTCGGATTTTGAACCGACCATGAAACCCGTTACATCCTGTAAAAATATCAATGGAATTTTTCTCTGGTTACAGTTCGCAATGAATCGGGTCGCTTTATCAGCAGAATCAGAATAGATCACACCTCCAAACTGCATTTCACCTTTGCC
>SEBM01000803.1 GCA_004296145.1 Flavobacterium sp. | reverse complement strand
GTTCAGGTTCGATTTACGCTCGAATAATGCAAATTTAATTAATAAAAATTTTATTACATTTACGCCTTTAATTCAACAATATACACTCAAGTTATGAATCCTATTTTAAGCCAAAATCTATTTTTAGTAAAAGAACATGTTGGAATGTTTAAAGCCTCAAACAACTACGATATTTACGACCCAGAAACCAATCAAATCATTATGAACTGCCGTGAAAATAATTTGGGATTTTTTACCAAAATATTACGTTTCACAGATTATAAAAGAGCAACGCCTTTTAATGTAGAAATTACGACAGCATCGGGTGAAAAATTAATTACGGTAAAACGCGGTGTTGCAATTTTCCGTTCTACTGTAGAGGTTTTTGATGAGAAAGATCGTTTGGTTGGAACATTCAAACAAAAATTCTTTTCTATTGGAGGAAAGTTTGAAATATTAGATAAAAACGAAAAACCTTGTGCTACACTTCAGGGGAAATGGACAGGTTGGGATTTTAAATTTTCTCACGAAAACAAACAATTGGCTCAGGTAACTAAAAAATGGGCCGGAATGGGAAAAGAACTTTTTACAAGTGCAGACAATTATGTATTGCAAATTGAAGAAAGTGTACCAGCAGAAAGTCCGCTTCGTCAATTAATTCTTGGAGCTGTAATGTGCATCGACATGGTTTTGAAAGAATAGTCAAAAGTTGTTAAACTTAGATTAAGAATACATCTTAAAGCATTATTTTTAGTTTGCAAAAGCTTATTTTTGTTAGACTCAAAATGATGCTTTTTGCATTTCTAAATATACAATCATGACAGATTTAAAAAATAAAAATGCCCTTATCACGGGTGCCGGAAAAGGAATTGGTAAAGCTGTAGCAATCGCTTTGGCAAAAGAAGGTGTAAACGTAATTTTGGTTTCAAGAACTCAGGCAGATATTGATCAGCTGGCAGAGGAAGTTTCTGGTTTAGGTGTAAAATCTTTGGCAATTTCAGCCGACGTTTCTGATATAAATTCGATTAATAAAGCTGTAGAAAAAGCGTTGAATGAATTTAAAAGCATTGACATTTTAATCAACAGCGCCGGAATTGCTTCTTTTGGAAAATTCCTTGAATTGGAACCAGATGCCTGGGAAAGAATTATTCAGGTAAATTTAATGGGAACTTATTATGTAACGCGCGCCGTTATCCCGAATATGATCGAAAGACAAACAGGAGATATTATTAATATTTCTTCAACAGCCGGATTAAACGGAAATGCTTTGACAAGTGCTTACAGTGCGTCTAAATTTGCTGTTTTAGGTTTAACCGATTCTTTGATGCAGGAAATGAGAAAACACAATATTCGTGTTACCGCTCTGACACCAAGTACAGTTGCAACAGATATGGCAAAAGATTTAAACCTGACAGACGGAAATCCTGAAAAAGTAATGCAGTCTGAAGATATGGCAGAATTGATTATTGCTCAATTAAAATTAAACAGAAGAGTATTTATTAAAAACAGCAGTATCTGGT
>SEBM01000212.1 GCA_004296145.1 Flavobacterium sp. | reverse complement strand
ATCATAAGTATGTTTAAAAAAGAATGCCTTTGAAATTGCTTTATAACAATTTCAAAGGCATTTATAATAAAGAAAAAAACCTTATTTGATTTCAGTTATGAATTCATTTTGAGGAGTTCTTACTTTTTTCATGTTCACCAACCAGTCGTTTGCTTCGTCTCTGTAACCAAGAGTTAAGATAACAGCACTTTTAAGTCCAAGTTCATTCAGTCCTAGTAATTTATCAACTTCTGCCGGAATAAAACCTTCCATAGGTGTAGCGTCTACTTTTTGTTCTGCCGCTGCGGCCATTGCAATACCAAACGAAATATACGCTTGTTTTGCAGCATGAATAGCATGCCATTCCTGACCAAGAGGTTCGTACATTCCCCAAAGTCTTTGTTTGTATTCGTCCATTGCATTTGCAGGCAAACCTCTTTCTGCAATAGTTCTGTCAAAAACAGCTGATATTTTTTCTAACGAATAGCTATCCCATGAAGCAAAAACCAATACATGAGATGCATCAGTAATCTGGCTTTGGTCAAAACCTACCGCTCTGATTTTTTCTTTTAAATCCTGGTTTGTAACCACGAAAATATGGTATGGTTGTAATCCTGATGAAGACGGAGCCAATTTGGCCGCTTCAAGTATATAATCGATTTTGTCCTGTGGAACAACTTGTCCGTTCATTTTTTTAGTAGCATAACGCCACTTTAATTCGTCTATTAGAGCCATATTTTTTATATTAAATTTTAAATTCTTGTCAAAAGTAAAAACTTTAAGTTTATTTTTGTCATCTGATTACCAAAAGTAACTGTGATATTGAGGTAACTAACTAACATATCATGATAAAAGAGCCGGAAAAAGACAGACACAAATGCAACAAACATTTATTGGCAGTACACGATGCGATGGATGTTTTGAACGGAAGATGGAAAATTGCCATTATAGCTTCCCTTTGTTTTAATACCTTAAGATTTACAGATTTATTGAGAGAAGTAGAAGGTATTTCGGGTAAAATGCTAAGCAGGGAATTAAAAAACCTTGAAGAAAATCAATTGGTAACCCGAACCGTTTTAAGCACACAACCAATTACGGTAGAATATAAACTGACAGATTATGGTCATACTTTAAAAGAAGTGATAGATTCTCTGGCAAAGTGGGGACATAAACACAGAGATAAGATCACAGGCAGAGAATAATCTGCGTATTTAGCAAATAGTAAATATTTCAGGGTATAATTCAAAAACTATATTTTGACACGGATGAAACAGATTCGCTTTCGCGAAGACGCGGATTGTCGCGGATTTTTTATTCTGTGTTTGTAAATCAGTTTTTATCTGCGTCTTCACGAAAGCGAATCCGCGTCATCCGCGTTATAACTAAATTAAGTTTTCATTTTTATTGCGGTATTGCAATCTTATATGAAAGAACCAGTTCTCTTTTGTATTCTCAAAATTTAAATAAACCTATGTTCCTATGTGTTTAATTAATGTAAAGAATGACAGATCAATTTTTTATTTTAATTCTGAAGCTCTCTGAAAAAATCCCTGTACAGCTAATTTTTGTTCAGCCTCTTCAATTGCTTTGAGCAGATTGTTTTGGTTGTTGCCAATTTCGCTCAGGGCACTTTTCATAATCGTCCAGACGGGCTGCATTTTTACAACTAATTCTTTTCCTTTTGCGGTCAGCACAATTAATCTTTTTCGTTCGTCTGATTTATCTTTTTTAGAACTGATGATTTTGAGCTTTTCAAGTTCCTTTAATAAACTAATCGTAGAAGGGTGGGAGTATCCAATTTCGTTCGCAATTTCCACCACGCTCAGCATTTCTTTTACATGCAGCGTATAAATGACCGGAAACCATTTTGGCTCAAAATCAATATCAAAAGATTTGTAAACCAAAGCACCATCTTTGCGTAATTGCTCGCTAAGACGTTGTAAACGTGTAGAAAGCGCCAGAATTCCTATTTCGTCAATTATATTCATTTTGTCTGATTTAGTGTTAACTGGCAAAACACATTATCGGGTCTCATTAAAGGAAAATCAACCGGAAGTGTTTCTTTTGGTATTGTTATAAAATTATTCCTTTCGTAAAATCGCAATGCAGCCTGCAAGATTGTAACGGTTCCTAAATATAAGTTTTTTAAGCCGTTTTCTTCGCTGTATTTTATTAATTGTTCTAATAATTGCTGGGCAATATTAAATTCTTTCCCTCTGTATTCTTTTAATACAAACATTTTTCTGATGGCTCCGGCTTCTTCATTAAATTTTACCAAAGCAATAGTTCCCACCAGTTTATCGTCTATAAAAGCGCCAAGAAAACAACCGCCGGTTTCAAAATAAAAATTTTTAATATTCAGTAAATCAGGCTGATCTTCTAAAGTTATCGGAACATTGAATTCTTTCTGCTGAATGTTTAAAATCAAATCAACGATTTGGTTTTCATATTCATTTTGGATAAGTTTTATTTCCATTTTTAGTTCAAATTAAATATAGGTACAAAACTACGTAGTTGAATACATATATCCAAATAAAAAAACCGGAAAGTTTATAAAGTCTTTCCGGTTTTATGTTGTGTTAAATAATTATTTTAAGCTCTTATAGATTATTTAGCAATTCTGTAAATAGTAGCATTTGGACCATCTGTAACGGCATACAAAGCACCATCTTTTCCTTCTAATACATCTCTAAAACGGCTGTTGACAGAAGTAAGCAATCTTTCTTCGGCAACTACAACATTGTCTTTAAGTACCAATCTCACAACATGCTGACCGCTCAAAGCTGCACCGAATAAATTGTTTTTCCATTCCGGAATCAAATTACCGGAATAGAAAGTAATTCCGCTTGGCGAAATAACCGGATCCCAATAATAAACCGGTTGTTCCATACCGCTTTTGGTTGTAATACCGTCGCCAATTTTAGCACCACTATATTCAAGACCATACGTAATAGTTGGCCAGCCATAATTTTTGCTTGCCACAATTCTGTTCACTTCATCACCACCTAATGGTCCATGTTCTACTTCCCAAAGTTCACCTGTAACAGGATGAATCGCTAAACCTTGCGGATTTCTGTGTCCGTAAGAATAGATTTCCGGTAAAACTCCGGTCTGCCCAATAAAAGGATTTCCGGCAGCAGGTTCACCATTTTTTGTAATGCGTACAATTTTACCAAGCGCAGCATCCAGTTTTTGAGCCAAAGGTCTTGAACCTAACTCAGAACGTTCTCCTGTGCTTACAAAAAGATTGCCTTGTGCATCCCAGGCCAAACGCGAGCCGTAGTGTAACACACTGTTAAATTCAGGAATAGCTTTATAAATAGTAACTGCATTTTCGATTTTAGTTTCATCTGTAGAAAGTTTTCCTTTTCCAACAGCAGTAGCAGTACCGCCTGTTCCTGAGAAAGAATAACTCCAGTATATCATTCTGTTAGTTGCAAAATTCGGGTCAACGGCAACATCAAGCAAACCTCCCTGACCTTCACTCGTTAAAGGTAAAATTCCTGTGATAGCAGCGCCAACAGTTCCGTTTTGATTTACAATTTTAAATGTTCCCGCTTTTTGCGTTACAATAATTCTTCCGTCAGGTAAATTGTCCATTCCCCACGGATTAGTTAAACCTGTAGCGAAAGCTTTAGAGGTGTAAGCAGTTTCGGTTTTTATTCCGGCAATTCTGGTTTGTCCTTTAAATGCCGCTGCGTAAGTTGAATTTGCAGGTTTCGTTTCTACAGGAGGAAGAGTTCCAACCGGTACGTCGTCATCGTCATCACCATCATTCGAATTGGTATCATCATTGTTACATGATAGTTGAGTAAGTGTTAGGAATAAAACAGAAAGATAAACAAGAACATTCTGTTTTCTTAGAAATGGGCTTTTCATAATGTAAATTTTTTAATGTTAAAATTAACTCAATATAAATATAACTATCTTTGAAATAATTTTATTGTCTAAGGATTTACATAATTCCCATGTTAACAGAAATGAGGGTAAGATATTGTATTTTAAGTCATTAAAATAGCTCTAATTGATTATTGGGATTTATCAATTTTGGTTTTGGAGGTTTAGCATCACCAAAAATAGTTCGTCCGCCATATTTGTATGATTCGTCTCTTTCTTTCTGAATCAAAGCATCAAAATTATTATTTGGCGTAAAACCTTCTTCAGCATTTCTTGAAATTTCAGAAAGTTTTTTAATCGCTTCTATTTTATCACTATTACCAATTTTAGCCCGATTGATGGCTTTTTGTAAAGTTGAAATTGTTTCGTCATAAATTTTTAACGGAACTGGAAACGGATGTCCGTCTTTTCCGCCGTGTGCAAAAGAAAAACGCGCCGGATCTTCAAAACGGGTTGGCGTACCATAAATGACTTCACTTACCAAAGCTAAAGACTGCAAAGCTCTCGGCCCCATTCCTTTTAAAAGTAAAAGTTCTTCAAAATCTTCGGGTTTATTTTCATGAGTTGCCCACAACATAGCGCCGAGACGTTTCATATTTACATCTTCCATACGTACATCATGATGCGCGGGCATAGCAAGATACTGCATTTCTTTCATGATTTTGGTTGGAGATTCTTTGGATAATTCTAAAATTCCGGCTCTTGATTTTTCGGCATTTCCGGCAGTAAGATTAAGAATTGAACCCTGATTTTCTCCGTATATAAAAGTGTGTGGTTCGTTGATAAAAGACTGTAAATCTTTTGAATGCCAATGGTATCTTCTCGCCGTTTTAGAATTTGGATTCATTCCTTGCTGAATCACACACCATTGTCCTTTATTATCTACAATAAAATTATGCTGATACAACTGAAAACCATCCTGAATGGCCGTATTGTCAACTTTGGCGGTAAGTCGGCTGCAGTTGGCGAGATCATTTCCGTCAAGGCCTGTTTTATTGCCTACATACAAAAGTTCCTGAGGCGTTTGCATAGAATGTTTTCCTTTTCCGCCACAGATATAAATGCCAAGTTCTTTTGAATGCGGATTTACCGATTTCTTTAAAGCGCCCAAAACAGAAGTCGTTATTCCGGACGAATGCCAGTCCATACCCATAACGGCACCAAAACTCTGAAACCAAAACGGATTACTCAGTTTTGAAATAACCTCAGAAGTTGAAAATTCTAAAGCAATAGTTTCCACAATTGCAAATCCAAGTTTTGACATACGATCGGCCAGCCATAAAGGAACATGGCCATAATGTAATGGAAGATCTGCTGTGCCGGAACGTTTCATGTGAGATTTGGATTTTTACAAAATTAGGTAAAAATAGGGTTGGGGAGTGTTAAACGTTTTTTTAAATTGGCGAAGAAAATATAGTTTTTATACATTTTGTTAAATACCTATCTTATAATATCAGTATCAACCGGAACATAACCCAAATGCCTGCTAAGAGATAAAATTTGCCCTTTATGATGATATTCGTGTGTAATAACGTGCGTAAATATTTTGAAAGGTTCTGTTTTTGTTATTTGACCATTTCTTTCATATTCAATCTCATGATCTGATTTTTCGGTTAATTCAAAAAACTCAGCCATAAATGCATCTATCGAAACAAACAGTTTTATCACGTCTCCAATGTTTTGATAATTTTCATACGGACTGAAATCTATATTTTTTTTCAAAGAAATGTCAGCAATCCAATATTCATAGGTATTTGCGATGTGTACCAATAAATTTCGCATACTTCCACCTCTTCCAAAAGAGGAATTTTGATTTAAAAAATCTTCCTTTTTAATTGTTTTGCAATAATCAAAAAGAACATTTCTGGATTCTAAAACTAGATTGTATTGCTTTTGTAAAAACATGATTCTGTTGATTTTTAAAATTTTATAAAGCTGTGTTTTTCAGCTAATACTATATTTTTAGTAAAAAAACATATTTACCGATTCCATCTCGCCGGAGAATATCCCAAAGAAATACCGCCCCAATAATGAAAATCTTTTCCGCCCTGATGTTCCTGGCTTCTTCCGTACATCGCATATTTCAAATAAAAACGATCTTTAATTAAAACATTGACTCCCGCACTGACATCAAAAACGAATCGATTAATATCGCTGCCTGGAATCGTATAAACACTGTGATCGCTAAAAAGTAAACCTTCTAGAGTGGCGTTGTAAGCAACAATCCTTATTTCGGGAGTCAGAAAAACATTCATTCTAATGACCGGCGGAGGATTCTCTGTCTTTTTAAGAAAAGTTCCGGGAACACTTGGCGAGTAATCCTGCATCAGTCCGGCGTTGAGGTTTAAAATGTTTATTTTTAATCCGCCTTTTATATTATTGGTATAGTTTCCTAATTCTGCTCCTCCGCGAAGGCGAAGTTGCAGCCAATTGCATTTTTGTTCCGCATTCAATCCCGCAAAAACAGGATATTCAATTCTCGCATTATAATTTAAAATAAAAGAACCATGATACCCAATCTGGTTGTCCCAACCCATCGGAATATCTCGTGTAGATCCAAACCAGTGATGTTCGTGTATATAAGCCTGAGCATTTCCGGGCAGCGAAGTTCCTATGGCTCCAATTACAAATTCGCTTTGCAAAACCGCTCCGTTCACAAGATTATAAGAAGTATTTCCGATATTCAGGAACATTAACGACGCATACGGCCTGTCATCGGTAAGTGGTTCTGTTGCAGCCAGATTTTGAGGAGTATAAGCTAAACCGCCAATTCCAATACGTTGAATGGTCAAAGATTCGTTTGGTTTTTTGTATTTAAAAAAAGGAAGCCATTTTGCAATTTCAGGAAATTGCGCTTCTATTTTTATACTTCCCGTATAGTTTTCATCTTTATTACTAATCGCCAAAAAATCATTTTCTGTAGTAACGAGAATCTGAAAGCCTTTTCCCTGAGCATTTATATCACAAAGAAAAAGCAACATGAATAGCAACAACAAAGGGTGAATCAGATTGAATTTATTCATGGTTTATGATTTTGATAATTAAAATTGGTTTATTTTTTATCGTAGAAAAGAAGTAAACTCTTTTTGTTTTCTTAAATAAAGTTAAGTAAAATTCCTATAAACGAATTACTTTGAAGATTTTATATAATTGGTAAAAATGAAGAAGAATAGCTAAAACAGCAATATTTCATCCTTAATTATGTAGTTCTAATGAGTTACAGCAGAAAATAAATTACAAAATGCTTTGTATACTAAAACGTTTTAGTATATTTGTCAAAAATGTTAAGTAATATCTCTTATTC
>SEBM01000211.1 GCA_004296145.1 Flavobacterium sp. | reverse complement strand
AAAGTGTCATTGCTTTATTCAAAGAGAATATTGAGCTTTTTATTATTCGTTAAATAATTTATGCCGTTTCGCAGGATTCAAAAAACTCATAAGCTCTTTTTTCTGCATAAGAATACGTTGAATTTCGCATTGGAAAAGCACAATGCCCACCATATTTAGGAGTTTCAAGATAAACATATTCGCTGTCTTTTGCTATAGCTCTGGGATAGCATCTTTCACCTAAAAAAGGATCATCAAGTGAATTAATAATTAAAACCGGAGTGGTTATATTTTTAAGAGAAAATTCAGGTGAAACACGCTGGTAATAGTCATCACGGCTTGCAAAGCCATGCAATGGTGCTGTAAAATATTGATCCACTTCATCAAAAGAAGAAATTTTATCAATCTGATCGCGGTTTATAAAATCAGGAAACTGTGCCGCTTTGTATTTCAGTTTTCTTTTAATATCAATTGTAAAATTCTTTAAATAAACCCTGTTAAAGCCTTGTTTGAGAACTTCAGCACTTGTTGCAATATGAGTTGGAACTGAAATAGAAACTGCTGCTTTGATACGATTATCGATTTTTGTCCAGCCCAAATAATTCAAAAGCTGAACGCCTCCCATAGAATATCCAATCAGATAAACATCTTCGAATCCTTTTTTTAAAACAAACTGAACTACTTCATCAAGATCATCTACTGCACCATGATGATAAAGTCTTGGAAGTCGGTTCATTTCTCCTCCACAAGTACGGTTATTCCATGCAAAAACTGAAAAATCTTTCTGCTGAAAATAAGTCGCACAGCTGTTATTATATGTTCTGCGTGAATCACCTTCTAAACCATGACATAAAATAACAGCTTTTTTAGGATCATTTATAATAAAATCGATATTGATAAAGTCTCCGTCATTTAACTCATGTTTTTCTCTGGTGTATCCTGGAACTTCAAAGCTTTTAAACAGAGCAGCATATATAGTAGAAACATGTCTGTTACGATGCATTAAAGGAGGGAAATTATATTCTGATTGTTCAATTATTGGCATGATAAAAAAAGTTTTCGTGGTACTTTACTACAAAGCTAAGAAATCAATTAACATGTAATTTAATTCTTTCTTTTTTTTTGAAGTTTTTGTTGATTAATGGAACTTTGTTTGACAAAATAATTTATTCCATTCATTATAAACAACTTAATCATTCGATAAGATGGCAGAAAAACTTTGAATCGGTTTTACAGGAAACGAAATCAATTAACAATAACATTATTTTTCTTTTAATGTATTTCTTATTTTTATCTTAATGATTAAAACTTTCCATATTTTATGCCTAAATTGGTAGTATGAGAGGAAATACAGATATACTAATTATTGGTGGAGGCTTAGCCGGTTTGGCGGCTGCACTGCATTTATCCAAAAAAGGACTGCAGGTAACTCTCATTGAAAAAACGGCTTACCCCAGACATAAGGTTTGTGGAGAATATATTTCGAATGAAATTTTGCCTTATCTGCAATGGCTTGGTATTAATATTGAAGATCTTCATCCTTCTAATATTTCAAATTTTGAATTTTCTTCACAAAATGGAAAAACTGCCCGAACCAAACTTCCATTAGGCGGTTTTGGAATCAGTCGTTATGCGCTGGATAATTTTTTATATGAAAATGCATTGCAAAACGGCTGTAAAGTACTTACCGAAACCGTTACTGATGTTTCTTTTGAAAATAGTTTTTTCAAAGTTACAACTTCAGAAAATATATTATCAGCCAAAATTGTACTGGGTGCTTATGGGAAAAGATCCAATATAGATCAGGCGTTAGCTCGAAATTTTATCTCTAAAAAATCCCCGTGGTTAGCCGTTAAAGGACATTATACTGGAGAGTTTGACAACAGCCTGGTAGCATTGCACAATTTTCAGGGTGGTTATTGTGGTGTATCTACTGTGGAAAAAAACATAATAAATGTATGTTATCTGGCAGATAATGAAACTTTTAAAAAGTATAAAAATATAGATGATTATCAAAAACAGGTACTTTATAAAAACAAAAAACTGATGTCTGTTTTTGAAAACTTTAAACCCGTTTTTGAAAAACCACTTACTATCAGTCAGATATCATTTGATAAAAAAAATCCCGTAGAAAACCATATTTTAATGATCGGCGATACTGCAGGATTGATACATCCGATGTGTGGCAACGGAATGGCAATGGCAATACACAGTGCGAAAATTGCTGCCGAACTGATTCTTGATTTTTACAACGGCAAAATAGAGTCATACGATTTATTAGAAAAAAAATATACAAGAGAATGGAATAAACATTTTAGCAGAAGATTATTTGTGGGCAGGCTTTTAGCAAATGCTTTGACACACAAAACCTTTACGCATATAATGACATCTATTGCTGCATCAATGCCGTTTTTGCTTTCAAAAATAATTAGACAGACGCACGGCAGTCCTATAACAATTAACTAAATGAATCTAAACACTAAATATAGAACAGAAGAAACCGAAATAATGGATGATTTTTTGCTGGAAGGTGAAGAATTAATCGATGCACTGGATCAGATTGCCAGAATCAACCGACTGTTAGGCGGCAATACACTAACGCTTCACGGTCTAAAACAATTGTTGCGTAAGACTGATATCTCAAAACCTATTGTTATCGCAGATATTGGATGTGGCAATGGCGATATGCTACGAATGCTCGCCAGATACGGAAAAAAACAAAACCTGAATTTTAAACTAATTGGTATAGATGCCAATGCTTTTACTATAAATTACGCTGCTGATCTGTCAGAAGAATTTTCAAATATTGAATACCGATGTATCGATATTTTTAGCCCAGAATTTAATCATCTTAAATATGATGTTGCTTTATGCACTTTAACCTTACATCATTTTACAAGCAAACAAATCGAAGATATTCTTGTTTTACTTCATAATAATGCTTCTGTTGGTATTGTGGTAAACGACTTGCAGCGTAGCAAAATAGCTTACAGGCTTTTTGAAATGATTTGTAGTATTTTCAGTTTAAACAATATGTCAAGACAAGACGGGCTTGTTTCTATTTTAAGAGGGTTTAAAAAAAATGAATTGGAGAATTTCTCCAAAAAACTAAATCTAAAAAACTATTCCATAAACTGGAAATGGGCTTTTCGCTACCAGTGGATAATTACGAAAATATGAGTGTAAAGATAATTACAGCTGTCAAACAGCTTCCAAAATATTCACGCGCAACAGAAGATATACTTCCTTTTTTGGATGTATGGCTAGCCGGACAAGAAGAGCGTTTTATAAAAAAGGTAAAAAAGATATTTGAAGGCGCTTCTGTAGACAGACGTTATTCCATTATGGAGCCATCAGAAGTCTTTACTGCTACTTCTTTTGAAGAAAAAAATGATATTTACAGCAGAGAAATGATTTTGCTGGGACATCAGGTACTCGAAAAAGCTCTTCAAAAAACGGGCTGGGATCCGGAAAGTCTGGATTATATTATTACAGTAAGCTGTACCGGAATTATGATTCCTTCGCTAGATGCCTATTTGATAAACAAAATGAAGTTACGACAGGATATTGTACGTCTTCCGGTGACTGAAATGGGTTGCGCTGCAGGAATATCAGGAATTATATATGCAAAGAATTTCCTTAAATCAAATCCGGGCAAACGCGCTGCTGTAATTGCTGTAGAATCTCCTACTGCAACGTTTCAGTTAGATGATTTTTCTATGCCAAATATTGTCAGTGCGGCTATTTTTGGTGACGGAGCAGCGTGTTGTCTACTTTCGTCTGACGAAAAAGATAATGGTCCTGAAATTCTGGATGAGCAGATGTATCATTTTTATGATGCCGAACATATGATGGGATTTAAACTGACAAACAGCGGTTTGCAAATGGTTCTTGATATTGAAGTGCCAGACACAATTGCTAATCATTTTGGTGATATTATACATCCTTTTCTTAAAAAAAATAATCTCGAAATTAAGGATGTTGATCACATGATATTTCATCCCGGAGGAAAAAAAATCGTCAATACTGTAGAAGGACTTTTTTCGGGTTTGGATAAAAATATTGATGATACAAAAGAAATTCTGAGACAGTATGGCAACATGTCAAGTGCTACCGTATTGTATGTTTTAGAAAGTATTATGGACCGTAATCCTAAAAAAGGAGAAAAAGGATTGATGCTAAGTTTTGGACCAGGGTTTTCGGCACAAAGAATCTTATTACAATGGTAATTTTTAGATCTTATGAAGTTAAATGATATTATAGAGAAGCTTCCTTACAGTGAACCCTTTTTGTTTGTAGATGAACTTTTGCATGCAGATGAGAATTCGGTAACAGGAACTTTTACTTTTAAAAAAGAACTTGATTTTTATAAGGGACATTTTAAAGATAATCCGGTAACACCGGGTGTAATTTTAACCGAAACTATGGCTCAGATTGGAATGGTTTGTCTGGGAATATATATACTGGGTAATGATCTTAAGAAAGATACTATCGTTGCCTTTACCTCTGCCGATATGGAGTTTTTAAAACCGGTATATCCAAATGAAAAAGTTACGGTGACGTCGCAAAAAATATTCTTTCGTTTTGGAAAACTAAAATGCAGCGCTGTAATGAAAAACGAAGCAGGACAGGAAGTCTGTCGAGGTATTATGGCCGGAATGATAACTCAAAAATTATGAAAAAGCGAATCGTAATAACCGGTCTTGGCGTAGCAGCACCAAATGGTGTTGGCATTCCTGCATTTACGCATGCAATAAAAAACGGAATTTCGGGTATTCGTCATGATGCACAGCTTCAGGAATTACAGTTTTCCTGCCAGATATGCGGCCAGCCTGAAATTTCAGACGAGTTGAAATTAGAATATTTTACTGAACTGGAACTTCGTGGTTTTAACAGCAGTGGAATTTTATACGGTGTAATTGCAGGTATGGAAGCCTGGAAAAATGCCGGATTGCCTTTAAACGAAAATCCGGATTGGGACAGCGGAACTATTTTTGGCTCAGGAACATCTGGTATTGAAAAATTTCGTGAAAGCATTTACAAAATCGATGATCTGCAAACACGAAGATTGGGAAGTACAGTGGTTTCTCAAACCATGAATAGTGGTGTTAGTGCTTTTTTGGGAGGCAAATTGGGACTTGGAAATCAGGTCACTACAAACTCCTCTGCCTGTACAACCGGAACCGAGGCAATTTTAATGGCGTATGACAGAATTCAGTCCGGACAGGCGAAACGAATACTTGCCGGCAGTACTTCTGACAGCGGACCTTATATTTGGGCAGGATTTGATGCTCTCAGAATATGTCCTTCAAAATTTAATGACAACCCTCAAGAAGGTTCCAGACCAATGAGTGCTTCAGCAGCAGGATTTGTACCCGGAAGTGGCGCAGGCGCATTAGTTATTGAAGATCTTGAAAGTGCATTAGAGAGAAAAGCGATCATTTATGCCGAAATATTAGGCGGAAATATCAATTCTGGAGGACAACGAAATGGTGGCAGTATGACAGCTCCCAATAGTACTGCAGTTCAGAAATGTATAAAAAATGCAATTATCAATTCCGGAATAAATACAGAAGATGTTGATGCCATAAATGGTCATTTGACTGCAACCACAAAAGACAGTATGGAGATAGAAAACTGGGCAAAAGCACTGGAACGAAGTGGAAATGATTTTCCTTATATTAATTCTTTAAAAGGCCTTACAGGACATTGTTTAAGTGCTTCCGGAAGTATTGAAAGTGTGGCGACTGTATTGCAAATCAAAGAAGGTTTTCTGTTTGGAAACACTAATTGTTCTGACCTCCATCCTGAAATTACTTCGCTTATTGAACCATCAAAGGTGTTGTTAGAAACAAAATATAATAACCCAAAAATAATCGCTAAAGCCAGTTTTGGTTTTGGCGATGTAAATGCATGTGTAATATTTAAAAAATTTGAACATTAAAATGAACAGAACTGAACTTACCGAAAAACTTAAAGCGATTATAAAGCCTTATGCTGTAAATACAGAAGCGTATGACAACCTTACCGAAGAAACTGATTTTATCAATGATCTAAAGGTAAACTCGGCTAATCTTGTAGATATTGTTCTCGACATTGAAGAACAGTTTGATGTTGTAATCGACAATACTGATATGGAGCGCATGCTTGATGTGAAAACTGCTGTTGAAATCATAGAAACAAAACTAGCGGCAAAATGATTGGCAATGATGTTGTAGATCTTGCACAAACACGCATAGACAGCAAATGGCAACGCAGTGGTTTTATTGATAAGCTTTTTACCGATGCGGAACAAAAGCTTATCAAAAGTCATCATGATTCAGAAATCATGATATGGCTTTTGTGGAGCATGAAAGAAGCTGCTTATAAAATCTACAATCAGCAAACCAAAATAAGGGAATATGCTCCTAAAAAAATTTCATGCTCCATAAATATTGTAAATTCCAACAATGCTGAGGGTTACGTAGAATATGATAAAAATAAATATTACACCAAAACAATAATAACCCCTGAATACATTCATACTGTAGCAGTAAAGGCTCCAGGGGATTTTTATAACATTATTGAAATAGAAAAGAAAGGAATTGTAAAAGATGAAAACGGAATTCCTTATATAAAATCTAGCAATCTTAATAAAAAAAATAACGTTTCAGTAAGTCATCACGGGCGTTTTGAACACGTAGTTGCGATAGTATAATTATTAGATTTTACAGAACTATACAAGCCTGATGTAAATAACTCATTTTATATTGTTACTGTTTTATTGATTTTCTTCTGCATTCTAAATTGATAAATACAGCCGCCAATAAAGAACACTAATAAGATCAAAAGCGTATTTCCAATTACCGGATCAGTAATGTTTTTAGCCAAAGGATGCCCTATCGGAACACGTGTAAAGGTTTCGTTGACAGTTGGAACAAGTGAAAGAAAAAAACTAAAAGACAGACAGAAGTTTTCAAAATAACGTGCTCTTGCGCTATTAATTTTTCTTGAATAGAGGAAATATGCTTCTAATACAAGCAATACGATAAAAATTGAAAAAGCATGTCCGGGATTAAAACCACCGTGCTTTGAAATACCCAATGATGTAAAAGAAGTAATCAGTGTCGTGTAAAAATATATTTTACCTGATAACGCACCCAAATTGATTTTACCATATTTGGTAAATCCTGCTAAAGCTGCTACAATTGCAACGATACCAATAAC
>SEBM01000210.1 GCA_004296145.1 Flavobacterium sp. | reverse complement strand
GAAATTAATTGCTTTAAAACCATTTAATGATTTTATAAATCGTGCTTTAGAAACAGATGAATCATAAAATAGTTTTTTAGCCACAAATTTCACGAATTAGTACAAATTTCTTTTTTCTTTTAAATTTTATGCTAATTAATTCGTGCTAATTCGTGAAATTCGCGGCAAAAAAAACAAGTTCCACAAATGAAAAGAAAAATACTTTTTCTTGGCGAATCTTACCGCGCCGATGCTATTACATGGATGAAAGGCCTGAAAGAATTTGGTGATTTCGAAATCATTACGTGGGAACTCAAAACACCAAACAATTCTAAACTTAACCGTTTTAAGCGTATTGCAGAATATCTTTTCTCTCCCCTTGCAATCCGTAAAATTGTCAGACAGCAAAAACCGGATATGGTTATTGCCGAGAGAACAACCAGTTATGGTTTTTTGGCCGCATTATCCGGATCTAAAACCATTGCCGTAGCACAACAAGGAAGAACAGATTTATGGCCGGAAGGTTCTGTTTTATTACCTTTTAAAAAATTCATTCAGAAATACGCTTTCAAAAAAGCTCATTTAATTCATGCGTGGGGACCAGTTATGACAATTTCTATGAAAGAAATTGGTGTAGATATGAGCAAAGTTTTGGTTTTGCCAAAAGGAATTGATTTATCTCTTTTTACTCCTTCAACTTCAAATGCAGCACGAATAGAAGCAATTGTAACGCGCTCTTTGCAACCCGAATACCGTCATGATTCTATTTTAAAAGCTTTTTCTGTTTTACACCAAAAAGAAATTGACTTTTCGCTGACAATTGTTGGTGACGGAACAAGACTGAACTTTTTGAAAGATTTAGCCAAAGAACTTCAGATTGAAAATAAAGTGATTTTTACAGGAAGGATTCCAAATACAGAACTTCCAAAATTATTACAGCAATCAAACATTTACATCAGCATGCCCATTACCGAAGGTGTGTCGGCTTCTTTGTTTGAAGCTATGGCCTGCAATTGTTACCCGGTTGTTTCTAATATTCCTGGAAATCAAAGTTGGATTACACATAGAGAAAACGGACAATTAATTGAAATCGATAATATAGAAATGCTTGCCGAAGAATTAATCTGGTCTTTTGAAAATTCAGAATCCCTAAATCTGGCAATTAGTCAAAACAGAAAGTTTGTTGAGGAAAATGCGAACTACAACATCAACATGAAAGTTATTGCTAACAAGTATCATGAGTTGTTGGATTTAAGAAAGTGATTTAATCTCAAGGTTTGCTTACTACGCAAATAGCGCAAGATTTATGCTCATTACAGTTAAAAAAACCACAAAACCCTCAATTGTGATATTTCTACAAAATATATCGCAGATAAATTATAATCCTTACTTTTGACCACAGAATTATCCTGTCCTGAAATTTCAGGATTGGGAGCAAAAAAAAGCCTTTTTATTTATGGAAATCCAATCCAATTTTTCTTTAAAAAAATACAACACTTTTGGTATTGAAGCCAGTGCAAAACAATTTGTAGCCGTTCATTCTATTGCTGAATTAAAAACAATCTTAGAAGAAAACAAAAACGAGAAAAAATTTATTTTGGGAGGCGGAAGCAATATGCTTCTGACTAAAGACATTGATGCTTTGGTTATTCATATTGATTTGAAAGGCAAAAAAATCATTAAAGAAGACGAAGATTCTGTTTGGGTCGAAAGTCAGGCCGGCGAAACATGGCATGACTTTGTACTTTATACCATTGAAAATAATTTTGGAGGTTTAGAAAACATGTCGCTTATTCCGGGAAATGTGGGCACAACTCCAGTACAAAATATTGGCGCCTACGGAACTGAAATAAAAGATACTTTTATTTCCTGCGAAGCTATGAATATTGAATCTCAGGAAATGAGAACTTTCACCAATGCCGAATGTAATTTTGGCTATCGCGAAAGTATTTTTAAACATGAAGTAAAAGACCAGTACATTATTACTTCGGTTGTTTTTAAATTAACGAAACACAATCATAAAATAAACACATCTTATGGAGATATTTTGGCTGAATTGGCTAAAAATAATATTTCTGAACCGACTTTAAAAGATGTGAGTAATGCTGTAATTGCTATCAGACAAAGCAAATTACCTGATCCTAAAGAACTGGGGAACAGTGGAAGCTTTTTTAAAAACCCTATCGTATTAAAATCTGATTTCGAGAAAATTCACCAGAAGTTTCCTGAAATGAAATATTATGAAGTTTCTGAAACCGAAGTAAAAGTTCCGGCCGGATGGCTAATTGAACAAGCGGGTTTTAAAGGAAAACGTTTTGGAGATGCCGGAGTTCATAAAAACCAGGCTTTGGTTTTGGTAAATTACGGAAATGCGACCGGACAGGAAATTTTAGCCGTTTCCAGAGAAGTGCAAAAAACTGTTTTTGAAACCTTCGGTATACATATTGAAGCGGAAGTGAATGTGATTTAAAAACACATTTAAGCTTACTAACTAAACCGTAATGAAAGAATTAAATATCAAAGTTGTTTTACTCCAAATATTAGGAATGATCTTCCTGGTTAATGGTATTTTACAGCTTAAGTTTTATACTGTAGCCGAAAAAATCGTTTGGGCAGAAACACATTCTCAATATAAAAACTCCGAATATTGGGACAAACTGATACCAACAAAAGAAGGTATTTATAATTTTTGGCCAAATGTCTATATCTGGATTTTTTTAGGTACCTTAATAGGTATTTCTATAATGGCTTTTGTTAATTGGAAAAGTAAACTTTCATCACTCAATATTATTTTAGTTGCGATAGTTTTATATGTTCTTTTGAGACTTAAATTTTTTAGAAAAGAAGTAATCTCAGAATTATTTCGCTCCGTGAGAGCTTTATTCTCTGATGACTTCGGAATACAATGTCTGATCGAAGGAATAACTTTCACTTTTATTGGAGTCACTATTTTATATCTGAGCGTAATCCGGATTTATTTAAACTCAAAAAAACAGCACTAAAATTTAAAAGGATATAAATCTTTAAATAAATTCATAATGTACACACCTGATTTATACAAAAATGAAGATCCCGAATCAATAAGAACTTTTTTGAAAGAAAATAGTTTTGGACTCCTTATTAATCAAACTAACGGAAAATTGTGTGCAACCCACATTCCGATTGAACTTGAGATTAATGCTGACGGAAAAGAAATTTTACAAGGACATATTTCAAAGTTAAATCCGCAGGCAGAAGGATTTGCAGAAAACGATCAGGTTTTGGCTGTTTTTTCAGGACCACACAGTTATATCTCTTCTTCGTGGTATGACCATGAAAATGTTCCAACCTGGAATTATATAGCCGTACATGTTTATGGAAGAATCAAGATTGTAGACGAAGCCACTTCTATAGAACAACTTAAGAAATTAGTAGATAAATACGAAGTTAATTCGGAGAATCCTGTTCGTGTTGAAGATTTATCTGCGAAAACAATGCGCGAAGCAAGAGGAATCTTTGGCTTTGAAATTGAAATAGATGAGATTCAGGCTACAAAAAAGCTCTCTCAAAACCGTGACGATCATAACTATAACAACATAATTTCGCAATTAGAAAAGACCGAAAACCCTCAATCTATTGCTGTTGCAAAAGAAATGTCAAAATGCCGAAAGTAAATTTTGTCTGAGACATTGAAAATTAGGAATTCATAAGTACATTTGCACTCGCAAGATTCAGAAATTAAAAGACATTAAAATCAGATGCTTACATTCATTTTTTACTTTTTTATTGCTATTGTTGTTGTTCAACTTTCTTATTATCTGGGTGTTTTTGGAAAATTTGCTTTTGGTAAACCTCAAAACATCACTCAAAAAAATATTCCGGTTTCTGTAATTGTTTGTGCAAAAAATGAAGAAGAGAACGTTAAGAAATACATTCCGTTATTAGCAGAACAAAATTATCCTGATTTTGAAATTGTTTTAATCGATGATGCATCAAGTGATGAAACGCTTGAAGTTTTCGAAGAATTTGAAAAACAATATTCAAATATTCGTCTGGTAAAAGTAGAAAATAACGAAGCCTTTTGGGGCAACAAAAAATATGCTTTGACATTAGGAATCAAAGCGGCAAAAAAAGAGTATCTTTTATTTACTGACGCAGATTGTTATCCTATATCTAAAGACTGGATTACAGCAATGACTTCTCAGTTTACAGATACCAAAACTATTGTTTTAGGTTATGGCGGTTATGAAAAAGTAGAGCGTTCTTTATTGAATAAAGTGATTCGATTTGAAACGGTTCTTACTGCCATACAATATTTTTCGTGGGCAAAAGCAGGACTTCCGTATATGGGTGTTGGCCGAAACCTGGCGTATAAAAAAGAAGAGTTTTTTAATGTAAATGGTTTTATTGAACATATTCAGGTTCGTTCCGGCGATGATGATTTGTTTGTAAATCAGGCTGCCAATAAAAGTAATACGACAATTGCTTTTAATGCAGATAGTTTTACATACTCAAAACCTAAGAAAACATACAGAGAATGGTTTTCTCAAAAAAGAAGACATGTTGCAACCGCTAATTATTATAAAGTTTTTGATAAAATTCAGTTAGGTATTTTCTATACCTCACAATTATTTTTCTTTTTATTAGTTATTCTTTTACTGGCTTTACAATTTCAATGGATTGCTGTATTGGCTTTATTGGCAACACGATACACAATTGCATGGATTGTAGTTGGATTCTCGGCTGGAAAATTAAAAGAAAAAGATCTTAAGATATGGTTTCCTGTTGTAGAAATCATGCTTATATTCACACAAATTAATATCTTTATAACTAATATCTTTTCAAAACCTGTACATTGGAAATAAATTCTAAAATAGAAAAAGCAAAAAAAGGCGATCAGATCGCCTTTACTTTTTTGTTAGATTTTTATTGGAATGAAGTGTACGGCTTTATGCTTAAACGTACAGAAAACGAAACAACTGCCGAAGACATTACGATTGAAACCTTTTCAAAAGCTTTTGACAAAATAGCTTCTTATAATCCTGAATTTCAATTCAACACGTGGCTTATTGCAATTGCCAAAAACGTTTATATTGATTTATTACGTAAAAAGAAAACGTCTCTTTTTATAGAAATTACCGATGCCGAAGATCAGCAGGCATATAATATTGCTGACACAACTCCTTCTGCAGAAGATGCCCTTATTAAAGAGCAAAATCTTTCCCGCTTGCTGCAATGTATCAAAGAATTAAAACCCCATTATCAGGAAGTAATACAGTTACGTTATTTCCAGGAAATGAGTTATCAGGAAATCGCACTTAAGATTGATGAGCCTTTGAGCAATGTAAAAGTAAAATTACTACGCGCTAAAAAATTGTTAGCCGAAATTATCGAACGTAATAGATAATTTACTATCTTTAGATAAAGAATAAAATATCCATGTGTTTTTTCTTAAAAAAGTAATTATTCCCTAACCCTTAAATGTTCTTTTGTTTTTATTGTCTATCAAAATTAAAATTTTGTTGCTTATGATTTAATGTTTACTTAACCTTAAAATCCAATTAACTATGTCTAAATTAAGCATCTATGAAACCAAGTGGACCGATCTTGTTTTCGAAAACAAAAACAAAGAATATGGAGCGTATCAATTACGCCAGGAAAATTCTAAAAATTCAATAACAGCATTATTTATGGGACTGTTATTATTAACAGCCTTAGGTACGATTTCGATGCTGATTAGTAAATTTCAGGTAGCTCCGCCTGTTGTAACCGTTGATCCTTTTGATCCAACTATTACACCCGTGGACATGACTCCTGTAATACCCGAGACAAAACCTCCTGCACCTCTTGTAGAACATACTAGTCCTGCAGCTCCTATTACAGAATCTGCCCAGTTAGTAGATCCGATAATTGCTAGACCGGAAGAAGTAACACAAACTGTTGCACATAATACAGAAAACACTCCTGTAGTTGACAATGCAACTCCGGGAACTGGCACAGTTACCAATGTCTTACCAACAAATGGTGGCAGCGTTGATAATGGTTCTGGAACAGCTGTTAAACCTAACGAACCAGCAACAGTTGGTGAATTAGACAAAATGCCTGAATTTCCGGGTGGAATGAGCAGATTTTACACTTACGTGGGAAATAACTTTGCAAGACCAGAATTGGATGCTGAAAGAACTTTGAGAGTGTATGTATCTTTTGTAATTGAAAAAGATGGTTCTATAACTGATATCATTGTAAAAAATGATCCGGGTTTTGGAATGGGTAAAGAAGCTATCAGAGTTTTAAAATCATTAAAAACAAAATGGACTCCCGGAATGATTGACGGAAAAGCGGTCCGAACTGCATATAACCTTCCAATTACAATAAAAACGGAAGCTGAATAAAAACAAAAAGCAGAATTTCGGTTCTGCTTTTTTTATGTCTTTTTTTCAATAAAACATTAAGAGATTGAGATAAATTAAGTTTAAATTCGTTAAGACTTTATAACTTTAAAAATGCCTTTTACTTTTTCTCATCCTGCAATAATTTTGCCTTTCAATTATTTACCCAAAAAGTGGTTTTCGTTAACAGGACTTATTATTGGCAGTTTGACGCCTGATTTTGAATATTTCATACGAATGAAAGTTCAAAGTAACTATAGCCATACTTTTTATGGAATATTTTGGTTTGATTTACCTTTGGCAATTTTACTTTCTTTTACTTTTCATACTATTGTTAGGAATGATTTATATAAAAACCTGCCAAAAAATATCCAACAAAGAATTTTGGTCTACACTAATTTTAGCTGGAATACTTATTTTTCAGGAAACTGGATTGTGGTTATAACTTCAATTTTAATTGGCATCGTATCACATATTTTCTGGGATAGTTTTACTCACGACAGTGGCTATTTTGTAAATCATATTTCTTTACTGGGAAGGTCAATATTAGTTTACGGAAAAGAGATTCCTGTTTTAAAAATTGCACAGCATTTAAGTACTTTAATCGGAGCTATAATTATTTCCTATACTATTCTAAAGCTTCCAAAAAATAACATCAAAACATATATTGTAACTAAAACATATTGGATATCAATACTTATTTTTACTGTAATCATAATTATTTTACGCTTTTTAACCGGGCTGAATTACAATGCGTATGGCCATATTATTGTTTCTTTAATTTCAGCATTTTTAATTTCTCTTATCCTAACTCCGATTTTTATAAAAGCAAAAACCAATT
>SEBM01000802.1 GCA_004296145.1 Flavobacterium sp. | reverse complement strand
GCTTTTAGACAATAATTTAATTCTTAACAATAAACCTATTCCAAAGTTTGGAGAGTTTGCGTCTGATTTATTGAGGATTTGTTTTGTAAACGGATTGCTTTCAGAAAGTGAATTTTATTCAAAAAGAGGAGACGAATTACTCAATTTAGCTAAAAAGACAAAAGATAAAGGTATTTTAAATATTTATGCTTATTTGCAAGCAAATATTGACGGACAAGTAAAACCGGAGATTGACAAATTAGGCTGGACGGAATTTAACGATGAGAGATTCGCAGTAAGTTATTTTAGCATAAGAACCAACAAAATCAAATCAGATGACTCCGAATTAAATGATGCCTTAAAAAAATATCCAGATTCACCTTATCTTTGGTGGGTTAAGGCAAAGTGTACAAAAGTTGAAGGCAAACCAGTGAAAGAACTTCTCCTTGAACTCATTAAGCGAGAATTTAAAACATTGGGAACAGACCCGAACAAATATAGTTACAGACTAAAATCATATATGAATACGTTGGCGGAAGAAAAATAACTACCATCAACAAAGGTTTTGCGTCACGCAAAATGATCCCGAAGAATGAGAAACAAGATGTGAGAAATTAAAAGTTAGTTTTTCAATTAAACTTTGCTGAAAAGTTCATCTTTTTGCTACATATTAGCGCAAGCAAAACTTCAATTTTCACTAAATGCAAAAAACCGAAAAAGTTGCTTGTAACGGTAAAACCCACTGCTTAAATGATAATACAGGAATTAACTTTACTGACGAATAATTTATCCGAAACCGAAAAATTTTACAAACAGACAATTGGATTTCAAAAAATTACTGAAACTGAAACCAGCATTTCTTTTGCAGTTGGAACTTCAAAACTCATTTTTGAGTTGACAGAAGCAAGTCAAAATCCAAAGTATCATTTTGCTTTTAACATACCGACAAATACATTGAATGATGCAATGAATTGGGCTCTGCAACGGACAAGTTTAATTGAAACTAAAAACTCTTTCATCACAGACTTTGAAAATTGGAAAGCTAAAGCAATTTATTTCTTTGACAATAACCGAAATATCCTGGAATTTATTTGCCGGAAAGATTTGAACAATCCAACTGACAAACCATTTTCAGTCGAAACAATTCTGAATATTAATGAAATTGGAATTGTAGTTGATCAACCTTTGCAAACGGCAAACGAAATTATTCAAAAAACAAAAAACGAATATTTCGCAAAAGGCCCCAAAAGAGAAGATTTTGTTGCCGTTGGAAATGAAAGCGGATTATTTGTCATTTCAAATCCGAACAGGAAGTGGTTTCCGACTCAGGAAATGGCAGAAAAATGGAAAGTGAAAGCAAAAATAAAAGTGGATAAAAATGAGTATTCACTTGAATTTAATTAAAAAAAAGGACACGACTAACATCGATTTGGCAATAAAGATCTTTAAGTTTTTCTTGTTTTTGAATAAGAAAATATTCGTTGAAATATAAAACTTAAGTCGCTAAATTTATTTCTAAATAATTACTTTTAT
>SEBM01000209.1 GCA_004296145.1 Flavobacterium sp. | reverse complement strand
GTTATAAAAGTATTCATAATCAGAATTTAATAAGATGTTATCCCTTTCCCATTTATCAGCTTCTTTATCTAAACTAATGATTTTAGGGTGTTTAATTCCATTAATTTCGAACTGTTGCATTTCAGATTGATTTGAATTATTATCATGTGTATGTGTAGCCTGATCTCCAAAACCTAGATTAGAAATTAGATTTTTCCATGGAATTACGCACAACCCATCATTCTTCCACATCCAGTACATAAATTGATAATCCCAAGCATCCAAACCGTTTATAATCATTTTCATATTATCATTCCACAGTTTTCTATCACGTCTGTTGCTAAATGTTTTGTTAACTACAGATCCTCTTACCTCATCACTTTCTTGTTTAAGATTAAAATTATATTCATTCCAAGCTCTTCTCCAAGTTGCCCAACCCCAAACGTGTGGGTATTTTGAAAAGTAATAAGTGTTAGAGTTTAAAGGTTTTGGCTGATAACTAGTGCCACAAATCATTTTTATTTTTTCATTGCATCTATATTTTTCAATTAGATTTTCGCAGTAATTGAAAAAGCTAGTATTCGGCAAACAATCATCTTCCAAAATTATGCCCTCTTCAACATGTTTAAAAAACCAGGTTATCGCAGTTGCAGGAGCTAATCCACAACCTAGGTTGGTTTCATGAAATAGTGTCTTAATCTCGCATTCCCAGTCAATCTGATTAATAATTTCTCGTGTTGTTTGACAGCGCTCCGTATCTTTAGGATGATTGGGTCTGGGCCCATCAGCCGCAATGAACAAAAATTTAGGTTTGTGGTATTTAATTATGTCAAATACTGTTTGCGTTATTTCAGGTCGATTGAAAATTATAAAAAGGAGAGGGGTGTTCAATGACATAGTTATATAAAAATGGATTGAATTTTTAACTTTAGATAAGCAATTAAACAGTAGAATCTTTCTATTAAGTTAAGTGGAGAGCTTAAAGAGAATGCTGCTTTTTGGATATAAAGCCTAGCGCTTAAGAAACTTTTATTAAATATTCGTTTTCCAAAATATCTTAACCATAAAGCCCCTCTATCTTGATTAAATTTAATGTCTTCTACAAGGGTGCTGTGACCCCCAACAAAAAAATTGGCTATAATTATATCTAGATATTCAAAAGTGGTATTTGCATAACATCTCAAGTTAAAATCCTGATCAGCACTTGAAATATAATCCAAATTATAATTCCCAAATTTATGGAATATGGTTTTATGGTAAAATATAGACTGATGACACATATTTGTCATCAACATTTTTTCAAGATTATACTCCCCATTAAAAACAACGTTATCTAAATTCCATTGGTTTTTACCCCTCATAATTACATTTCCGTAAATAATTAAGCTAGAAGTTTGTTTTGCGTGGGTTTTTATTTTAGAAAGTACTGAATTATTATACAAAATATCATCACTACCTAAGAAATAAATCCAATCTCCATTACATTTCAATATACCTTTATTCATTGCATCATATATACCATCATCCCCCTCAGATATATAATGTATAAAAGGATGGTTTAGCTTATATTCTTCTACTATACTTATAGTTTCATCTGTAGATTCGGCGTCTATTATCCAAACCTCAAAACCAGTTGTGTCTTGCTTAATAATACTTTCCAGACAGTCTCTTAATGTCTTCTGAGCATTATATGTCGGAATTATTATAGAGATTGATACTGTGGATGCTTTATCCATTCCTTAATAATAGGTGAATTTATTAAGCCTAATTTCGGTATTTTCATTCTCTATTATCAGGAAAGGGATATTTCCATAAAAAGCTGCCCAAAGACTAAATGTACTCGGTGGGCCAATAATATAATCGCAATTTGCTAGTGAATAAAGATCAACGATAAAATGTCTTGTATTAATAGATTTATTTAGATTTTTAAATGAAACCTCATCGATGGGCTCATTTGAGCAGATGAAAAAGCAACAAGATTTATTTTGCAATTCTAATTCATTTTGCAATTGAATCATCTTTTGCAAATAGATTTCATCAGAAAAGTAATATTTCCCATTGTTCCAAGTTTTGTAATCTCCTCTTCTAATATGAACACCAATAATACAATCAAATTTTTCCCTTAATTGTAAAATGTTTTGTTTTGCTTCATAATTGTATTTAGGTTTAGGTTTGAAAATTTCAAGTAATACATCTCTATATTTTCTTAGGTTTTCATCATCTTTAAATAACCAGCCTTTTACAAATACAATCTTTTGGGTAGCATTTTGCTTGAACTCGACGCTTTGTAAATAATAGTTTTTTTCAGAACCCCTAATGTCTAGATTAACTAGGTTTGGGAAAATAGGCTTAACTTTTAAAAAATATTTAAGTATAAATTTATCTATTATTTTAAACAATGTTATTTTCGTGCTAATTCGATAGCCAAAATAACTATTTGTAGATGTTGCTTCAAAGAACTGAGCGTACTCGTCAAAATATGGATTTACAATTTCATATCCGTTATCTATAGAATTAGTTATGAAATAGCTAAACTGGAATAATTGATTACAAAGTTGGCCAACTTTATCAGCGATAATAACCATTAATATATCAAAAAAGATTTACAAGAAAAAAAACAATAAACCTAATCTTATTTTTTGGACGGAGGTAAAAAAAAGATTTTCTCCCATATCTATTTATAACCTCTTTTTGTTTATAGGGATAGTATCCTTCAAATATTTTATTATACAAGTCTTTTCTTTGCCAGGATAATAGATAAAAATCTTCATGCCGATCTAAGATCTTTATCATATCAAAACGATCGAAACTCATATTCATTCCATTGGATGATTTGTTCCATTTATAAATTGGAAAATTCAAATACATACCAGTAAAACCATTAAAAATAACTCTTATCCAAAAGTCAACATCCTGAATTGAATAAGAGTATTCAAGGTCATAACCCCGAACTTTTTCCCAAGTACTCTTCTTGCAAGGGCTTGTTCCAAGAAGTTTCCAATTCGATGCTAATTTTTTTGCATCTATAATTCCATTACTGGTTATATCAGTACATTCTACAAGATTAATCTGCCTTGTTTCTACATCATTTAAATAATAGTTTCCAACAATGAAATCGATGCCTGTGTTTTCTATAAAGGTCTTATAGATAAGGTCAAGCGTGTTTGCTGGTAATTCATCATCGGCATCTAAGGGTAGAATTATTTCTGTTGATGAATTAATAAATCCTAAGTTTCTTGAATTTGAAAGTCCAAGATTTTTTTCGCTCCTAATAATTTTAATCCTGGTAAATTTATCTAGCCTATTTAAAATTTGTAAAGTAACTAAGTCAGTGGAACAATCATCAATTAAAATTATTTCAGTCTCAGTATAAATATCATTAAGCTTTAAGGATTTTAAAGCCTTCAGAATGCAATCTCTTTCATTGAAAGTGCAAATAATTACCGATACCTTGTATACTTTAACCAAAAGTGGAAATCAATTGAAAAGCGATCCTTTTTTGCATTCTATTTTGACCATTAAGAAATGCTCGCATTATAAAAGCTAATAATTTTAGTCCTTTTTGTTTTAAATGATAAGAAAAAAGATCAATGCATTTTTCGTGAACACTATTTTTAAAAAGCAACCATTTTAGTTTATTTATAAGAGCTTTTTTCTCATTAAGATTATTTGTAAAATAATAAATATCTATTAAAACATTGAATATAGGTATATCTAGGTTTGTATTTTGAAATGTAGATTGATTGGAATGAATTCTATAATAAAATAACCTATTTGGTATAGATTTAAATTTGCTGCCAGATAATAAGAGTTTTAACCATAAATGATAGTCTTCAGCGTTTTGAATTTCACTTTTTTCTGTGAAATTTTTTACAGCGGTTAAAGCTTCTTTTTTTACTAAAACGGAAAGAATGGGTATTTGGTTATGATCTAAGAATTTTTCAAAATCATCCGTGTCCCAAATCTCTTTAACTAATAAGTTGCATTCTGATATTTCATTTTCAGATAAATTAAAACCTTGAGAAAATATGAGGTCTACATTTTTTTGTTTGTTTATCTCATCTAACTCTATAGCAAGTTTATCATCCGTCCAGATATCATCAGCGTCTAAAAAGGCAATATAATGCCCTTTGCTATCTTTTATGCCTAAATTCCTAGCCTTTCCTTGCTTTCCATTTTCCTGATAAATGTATTTTATTCTATCATCTAAATTTCTAAACGTTTTGATAATTTCTGCTGTCTTATCTGTTGACCCATCATCTACAATAATTAATTCCCAATTTTTGTAGGTTTGGTTTATTATACTTTCAATGCTTTCAGTTATGAATATTTCTGCATTAAAAGCAGGCATAATTATGGAAATATCAGGCATTTTTCTTGAAAAACAGAGTGTTTACAGTTTTAGCAGTTATTGTGTAACCAACTGATGTCATAAAGTTTACAATCTCATTGTTTTCTAAATTAAATATATCAACAGATAAATCTTCTACCAAAACATAATTTGGTCTAAATTTATTCCAATTATTTGACTTTAGTACATCCAAATCCATTCCTTCTACATCGATTGTGAAAAAATCTATTTGAGGATTTCCTAATCTTGGAAGATTCCGCTCCAAAAGATTTTCTAGTTTAACGGTGGTTAATTTAATTTTCTTTTCTAAGTTAACATAAGGGTAGTTTAGAAATTTAGCAACATTGGTTTTATCGAAAGTATTCAACTCTGGTGTAGAAAAAATATGAAATTCTAATTCTGAAGTTTGATTGGCAATAGGTTGTTCTATATTAATATCGTAAGGTCTAAGTTTTTCAAATGGTTTCATAGAGCCAGGTGTTGCGTCAATATTTATACCTCGCCAGCCTTTTTTATAAAAAAAAAAAGTATTATTTAAAAATGTTGGGTGATGAGCACCTATGTCTACATAAATGCCAAATTTTTTTTCACCAACAAACCTTTCCAAAAGTTTATCTTCTCCCTCTTGTGAAAAAATCTCAATTGAATTTTCTTTACTATCTGTTATTATTCTTCGTTTTATCGCTTTAGGAACAACAGAGCAAGCTAATTGTATCAATTTATTTTTTATATCCATTTTCCTTTGAATAGAAAGTTAATTCCCGATGTTTGATGTCCGATTGAGCCTGTTCCGTAAAAATCACCTAAACTTACAGTTAGAACACCTAATGGATCTTGTGGTAAGTCTGATATAGCTGAATTATCCTTTAACAGTCCTCTTATTAGATAAATTCCATTACTTAGATAGTTATTGTCAAATTCAAATAGAAACTCGTGCCTACCTTTACTTAAGGTATATAATTTATCTTGATAACTACTATATAGCACAGATAACATATTATCCTGTGAGTTATGAATTGAGAAGCCAATATCAACATTTTTTGTATCTCTAAAAGCTTCTAACACAAATTTGAAAATTAATCGCTCTCCAGTTTTAATTATGGTAACTTTTTCAAACTTTTCATTAAGAGTAGAGAATTCTGTAAAGAGTATTGTCTTTAAACCTTCGCGTTTAGAATTAAGATTTATACTCTCTTTTGTTGAGTTATGGAAATCGAAATATTTATCTATAGTAATACTTGATTTGTCATAAATATCCACTAAACCATTACTTAGCAAAATACTGGTTGGACAAAGTTTTTTAATGGCTTCCATATTATGGCTAACAAATAGTACTGTCCTACCGTCCTTATTACTAACTTCACCCATTTTGCCCAAACACTTTTTTTGAAATTCAGCATCACCTACAGCTAATACTTCATCTACAATTAAAATTTCTGATTCTAAGTGTGCTGCTACTGCAAATGCCAAACGAACATACATTCCTGAACTATATCTTTTCACCGGTGTGTCCAAGTACCTTTCTACTCCAGCAAAATCTACAATTTCATCGAGCTTACGTTGGATTTCTTTTTTACGCATACCTAATATGGCCCCATTCAAAAAAATGTTCTCACGGCCACTCAATTCAGGATGGAACCCCGTGCCTACTTCCAATAGACTTGCAATTCGTCCATTTCCTGAAATTTTGCCTGTTGTTGGCGCAGTAATTTTACTTAAAATTTTAAGTAATGTACTTTTACCAGCACCATTACGCCCAATAATGCCAACTGCATCGCCCTGTCTAATCTCAAAGTTGATGTCCTTTAAACTCCAAACCACATCACTTGTACCCTTAGTGCTACGGTTATTTGTTTCTCCAATTTTCAAAAATGGATCTTCCTTACCTCGTATTCTTGCGTGCCATCTTTCTAGGTCTCTGCTAATGGTTCCTGTCCCAATCTGGCCCAGTTGATAAGCTTTTGAAAGATTTTCTACTTTTATAGCTGTGTTAGACATATTTACAGGTGATAAATTAACTATTTAAAATAGCCTATAATTTTTATATTTATAAAATTTAATAGAATAAAATAAAAGCCCTTTATACAATAAAATATCTTTTCTTAAGTCTTAAAAAAAAGCGCTCAAAGAAAAAATAAGATGTAAATGATATAATAACTAAAGCAATTATGTTATAAGGGCTATTGAATCTTGGCAATAAATTATTAAGATACTCTTTTGGGACAATAAATAACTGTTGCCAGATATATAAACTGTATGAAATTAAACCAATCTTATTAGCTAATTCAGTATTTAATAGCTTGTAAAAATATCCATTTTCATTAATTATTGTCGCCAAAATTAAGTAGCAGATACTAATATTGGCTATAAAATTTCCAAAAGGCAAAAGAACTAATCCAAGTCTACCTATGTGCATACAATAATGAACTAAAAACACCATACACATCGATATTATATATAAATAGTTGCTGAAAAAAACCTTAGGTATTTTATTAAAAAAGTTTTTGAAGCAAAAGAATGAAAGTAAACAACCCATAAATATTGAGTCTGCATAATTAAGAAAAGGGCCTAGAGTTATGTTATAGTAGCCTGGATAGTAATACCATATAATCCTTAGAACTGGTAAAATGATTATTAGAATACTTATTAACCACATTCTTTTATTAAGACTACTAAATAAAAAAGGCCAAATAAGATAAAATTGTTCCTCCACTGATAACGTCCATGAGTGATTTGTTAACCAGGTTCCTTGAAACACCCAAAAATTAGTTATATAAAGTATTGGAGATATAAAATCTCCAAAAACTAAATTTAAATTGTAGTGATAATTTAAAAATAATATTACGATCAGGTATAGATATAAT
>SEBM01000801.1 GCA_004296145.1 Flavobacterium sp. | reverse complement strand
ATATTGAATTAATGAATTTAATATCATTTTTGCATTTGAATCTTTTATTGCATTGAAAACAACATTTTCAATTGTTTCAATTGTTGCGAAAAAAAAATCCCTTAATACGATTTGTTCAAAAAAAGAATCAAAACTTTGAAAATCAAAATCATTTAAAAAATCACTATAATTTAGCCCAGTTATATAAATAAAATCTCCGTCATTATTTTCTATAGCATCAAAATATTCTTCTTTCGATATTGAATATTCTGTTGCTACATATTCAGCTTCTCCAGTTCGATAAAAATCAACACTTTTAAAAAACCTTTTGATTTCTATTTTATCTTTTACAATTCCATTTAGATGTTCTTCAATTTTATCTCCAGTACTTCCATAATTAAGGATAATTTCATCTAGCTCATAATCATCTTGTATAATAAATTCAAGATGCGAAATATCTTTTAACAATCTCATCTAAATAGTTTTACTTTATAATTTCTCTCCTAAAAAACAAATCCAACTCCTCATTCAACTTCTTCCCACTTCCCAACTTACTTACATTTTCCTGATTAAATTGAACCGTTTCTAATAAAAAATCAGTTATTAAAGTTTCTTTTGGGTGTAAGTAAGTTTCGTTTTGGCTGGCTTTTATTTGTTGTAATTCTAGTATTTTTTCCTGTATATTTTTTGGTGCGATTGGCAAAACTTCTGCAAAAGCAACGGGCGGAAAAGTATTGTTTTCTATAATCCATTTTCCGGCCAATGCGGTGCGGAGGGCATAGAAATAACTTTTTAGTTTTACTTCTTCCATTTCGCAGACTTCCATAAAGTTTTTTGTCGTTCCTAAATAATGGTGCAAAACCGCTATGGGCGAAAAACATTCTGTAGCTATCCCACGCATTTGTCTGGTGAAATCTTCGTTCTCAAAATACACAACAGGCGAAAATAACCATTCGAGCAAAGATCCATTAGATTTTGCTAACATTTTTACGCCTTTCCGTAAATCCCATCCGGAACCGTCAAGATCGTCTTCGGTCATGAATTCGATTACATCTGGTTTTTCCCAAAGTGATAAATAATAGTCGGGTTTGTGTTTGTATATAAAACGAATATCATAGTCGCTGTCCGGAGATGCAAATCCCCAGGCACGGCTTCCTGATTCTACAGCAAAAAGTATTTCTACGTCTTTCTGTATTTCTATTTCTTTTAATTTCTGAAGTATTTTTTCTTTCATGTTTGTTTTCAAATGTAATTAAACAAAAGACCTTTAAATACAAGTAGAAATACCTGATTTAAAAGATATAGGTAACTTCCCTTTTGTTACCGCACCAGATAATCTACAAATAAGTAATGAAAAAGACGGTGTTTCTGAAGTATTTGATTATCAGAAAATGGAAAATTATACAGGAAACGGAATTACTACTACGGAGGGAAAATTAGGTATTTTAAATTTTGAAGGAAGCAATGGCAAAGATTTCAATCAAATTATTTTTGACAAAAACATTTATGCATATCTTGATAAAATCGGTGCAA
>SEBM01000800.1 GCA_004296145.1 Flavobacterium sp. | reverse complement strand
ATCCGACATAGACACCAACATATCAAACCGTCCGCTAAGGAAATTGCAAAAGTGCATATTCTAAAAGCGGACATTTTTACTTTGGAGAAACCGGACATTTCTATTTTGGGCTTACATTTTAAATTTCGTATAACGTGTATTATGTTAATTTTAGTAAAACTTCAAATAAGCTTATTTGTTCATGCCCCTTAGATGTGTTGATAAATTAAGTATTTAACTATAGTTAAATTTACAAACATTAATAATGCGTAATTTTGAATTTGTTATGTAAGCAACTTGGCAACCATCTGGTGATACTTCGGTGTGCGAAACCCTTCCTGTCGTTATTTTGTATGTTGAACCCTCATGGAACAGTCTAAGACCATTTGAAATCCATGATTTGTCATTGATTGCTCCAACAACACCTACTTTGGTTGGTTTTGCATGCGAAACCTTTTCATCAATATTAATTGATTTAAATTTTCCATCTGGATATAAGATTTTTATTGTATTTATTGAAGAAGATCTCTTTTCTAATAGATAAGCCTGCATCCAGTTAATCCATATAAAATTTGGAACAAAAAATTCTGATGATTTTGTAAGTTCTATAGTATTCCCATTAGCAGGATAATAAATCCAACGTCTGTCTTTGTCATATAAGTCAGGAAGGCGTAGGCATGCATTTGGATATTCAGAACCAAGTAACCATGCATAATAAGGTTTGCTATCAGTAGTATCAGAGGGGCACTTATCTAAATATCGGGGGCTTATTTGATATTCTTTTCGAGTTTCTGCCCCCAATATGCCATATAAATATTGAGGTTTAGATATATCAAGATTGTTGATAGAGTCATATTCACCCAAAGATAAACGAATGAGTATTTGACCATTTTTATACTCAAGCAATTGACCCCTTTTATAAAGATATGTTTTTTGTTTTTTTATATCAAAAATATTAATCTGCTTAGATAATTCAAGATGTTGCCTATTGACTACTGGGAAGCTATCTTTTCTTTCATTAGAATTAACACCATAAATAATTTTATCATTAGATAACCATCTGACAACAGCTTCTCCTGCCATGGTATCGACGTATCCATCAGCTTCAAAAAATGGTAAATGATGCCTAGCATACCATTGATATATAAAAATAATTATTAAAATTAAACCAATACTAGATATAACTTTTAAGCGACAATTTTCTTTTGTTAAATCATGCATAAGTGGCTTACTTTTTAATAAATTAATACGATCTGATTGAGCGATTAATCTCTATCAATAATTTAACAGAATACATATCAAATTAATTCAGCTTATGAAAAATTTCTTAGCCTCTCTGTTAAAAAGGCATTTGAGGAGCTTTAAAAGCATGGTTAGAATCATTCATTTAACATAATGGCTGTTATACGAAATTTAAATGTAAGCCCAAAATAGAAATGTCCGGTTTCTCCAAAGTAAAAATGTCCGCTTTTAGAATATGCACTTTTGCAATTTCCTTAGCGGACGGTTTGATATGTTGGTGTCTATGTCGGAT
>SEBM01000208.1 GCA_004296145.1 Flavobacterium sp. | reverse complement strand
GATTTTAATAAGGCAAATGTAAGTGAACAACTTATACAATGCAAATTATTGTTATTTATTCTAAATAATTCTTCGTTTGATGCTGTTTTTATCAGAAAAGGTGTTTATCTGGGCGTATTAAAAAACAAAAAACCTGTTCAATTATTTGAACAGGTTCTTTATATATTGAAATAAAATTATGCTGATTACAATTCTAAAGCACGTTTAGCATCGCCGTTCATTAATAATTCTAACGGATTTTCTAAAGCTTCTTTTACAGCCACTAAGAAACCAACAGACTCACGTCCGTCAATAATTCTGTGATCGTAAGAAAGTGCAACGTACATCATTGGGTGAATTTCAACTTTTCCGTTTACAGCAATCGGACGCTCAATAATATTGTGCATTCCTAAGATTCCTGATTGTGGAGGGTTGATGATTGGAGTAGATAACATACTTCCGAAAACACCACCATTTGTAATTGTAAAAGTTCCACCAGTCATATCATCAACAGTGATTTGACCATCACGAGCTCTTAAAGCTAATCTTTTGATTTCAGCTTCAATTCCACGGAAAGTTAAAAGTTCTGCGTTACGAACAACAGGAACCATTAAACCTTTTGGTCCGGAAACTGCGATAGAGATATCAGCAAAATCGTAAGCAATTTTGTAATCACCATCCATCATTGAGTTCACATCTGGATATAATTGTAAAGCTCTTGTGACTGCTTTTGTAAAGAAAGACATAAAACCTAAACCTAATCCACCGTGTTTTGCTTTAAAAGCATCTTTGTATTCATTACGAATTTGGTTGATTGGTGTCATGTTAACTTCGTTAAAAGTAGTAAGCATAGCTGTTTCGTTTTTAGCCGAAACTAATCTTTCTGCTACTTTACGACGTAACATTGATAATTTTGTACGCTCAGTTCCACGACTTCCTCCAGTTGGAGTTCCCATAGAAGGTACAGCATTTACAGCATCATCTTTAGTAATTCTTCCACCTTTACCAGTTCCAGAAACTGTTGCAGGTGCTATATTTTTTTCGTCTAATATTTTTCTTGCTGCCGGAGATGGAGTTCCAGCTGCATAAGTTGTTGCTGCCGGAGCCGCTTTTGGAGCTTCTGCTTTTACTTCAGCTTTTGGAGCCTCTGCTTTTGGAGCTTCAGTCTTAGTTTCTTCAGCTTTAGCTGGAGCGTCACCTGCAGGTTTTGCTGCATCTGTATCAATTAAACAAACTACTGCACCAACTGCTACAGTATCACCTTCTTCAGCTTTTAGGGTAATTATACCGCTCATTTCAGCAGGTAATTCAAGAGTAGCTTTATCTGAATCTACTTCAGCAATCGCCTGATCTTTTTCTACATAATCTCCGTCTTTTACTAACCAAGTTGCAATTTCAACTTCTTTTATTGATTCCCCTGGTGATGGGACTTTCATTTCTAAAATCATCTTTGTTTTTGTTTAAGGTTTTTATGATTTAAAGTTTCACGTTGACATTGAACCTGAACCTTTAAACTTGAAACATTTTTTTTATCTGAATAAATCTTTATCGAATACCATTCTGATCGCATCTGCGTGACGACGTTTTGCACGTGTGTAACTTCCTGATGCTGGTGCAGCGTAAGCTTTTAATGAAGCCAATCTCCATTTTACAAGATCAAAGTTCATTAACATAAAGCTGTATGCTCCCATGTTTTTAGGTTCTTCCTGAGCCCAAACATAATCATCTGCATTTGGATATTTTGCGATAATTTCTTTAAGTTGTTCTACCGGTAAAGGGAATAATTGTTCGATACGAACAACTGCAACGTCATTTCTTCCGTTATTCTCTCTTTCTGCAACGATATCATAATAGAATTTACCTGTACAGAAAACCAAAGTTTTTACACCTTTTTTATCTACTGCATTATCGTCAATAGTTTCCTGGAAACTTCCGTTTGCTAAATCTTCAACTGTAGAAACACATCTTGGATCACGCAATAAACTTTTTGGAGAGAAAACTACCAAAGGTTTACGGAAATTAGTTTTCATTTGTCTTCTCAACAAGTGGAAGAAATTGGCTGGAGTTGTACAATCTGCTACATACATATTTTGTCTTGCACAAAGTTGTAAGTAACGCTCCATTCTTGCAGAAGAGTGTTCTGCACCTTGTCCTTCATAACCGTGAGGTAATAATAAAACGATACCATTTTGGTTGTTCCATTTATCTTCTCCACAAGAAATGTATTGGTCAATCATAATTTGTGCACCATTAGAGAAATCTCCAAATTGTGCTTCCCAAATTGTCAGGGCTTTAGGGTTTGCTAATGCATATCCATAATCAAAACCTAAAACGCCATATTCTGATAAAAGAGAATTGAAAACTCCAAATTTTCCTTTTTTGTTTTCGATCGCATCTAAAAGAATTACTTCTTCTTCAGAATCTTCTACTTTAACTACAGCATGACGGTGTGAGAATGTACCACGCTCAACATCCTGACCAGAAATTCTAACATCAAAACCTTCTGTCAGAAGTGAACCGTAAGCCAATGCTTCTGCAGTTCCCCAATCAAGTGTGTTGTTGTCATATCCTGTTTTTCTGTCAGATACAATTTTTGTTATTTTACTAATGAATTTTTTATCAGACGGTAAAGTAGAAATTGTATTGATGATAGAATCTAAACCTTTTTTGTCAAAAGTAGTATCTACTTTTTGAAGCATTTGTGTATCAGTAACCTGAACAAATCCATCCCATTCGTTTTTCATGAATGGAGTAATGATTGTCAAATCTTTTTTACGTGAAGCTTCTAAATTTTCTTCTAAATCTGTTTTGTATTCTTTTTCTAAACCATTTACATAAGTTGCATCAATTACGCCATCAGATAATAATTTCTCTGCATAGATATCTCTTGGATTCTTATGTTTTGCAATGATTTTGTATAAAACCGGTTGTGTAAAACGAGGTTCGTCACCTTCGTTATGACCGTATTTTCTATATCCTAATAAGTCAATAAATACGTCACGACCAAATTCCATTCTGTAATCTAATGCAAAAGAAACCGCATGAACAACAGCTTCTGCGTCATCAGCATTTACGTGTAATACCGGCGAAAGTGTAACTTTTGCAACGTCTGTACAGTAAGTAGAAGAACGTGCGTCTAAATAGTTCGTTGTGAATCCAACCTGATTGTTGATTACAATGTGGATAGTTCCTCCGGTTTTGTAACCGTCAAGTTGTGCCATCTGAATTATTTCGTAAAGAATACCCTGACCTGCAATTGCAGCATCACCGTGAACGGCGATTGGTAATACTTTTGAAAAATCGTCTGCGTAATATTTATCTTGTTTTGCTCTGGTAATTCCTTCAATAACAGCTCCAACAGTCTCTAAGTGAGAAGGGTTTGGTGCTAAGTTGATATTGATGCTTTTTCCTGATCTTGTTTTTTTGTCTGCAGTAAGTCCTAAGTGGTATTTTACATCACCATCAAAATATTCCTGATCGTAATCTTTACCGTCAAACTCACCAAAAATATCCTGAGTAGATTTTCCGAAGATGTTTGCCAAAACGTTCAGACGACCACGGTGAGCCATTCCCATTACGAATTGTTCAACACCTTTTTCTGCTGCTTTTTCTATCAAAGCATCAAGTGCAGGTATAATAGTTTCACCACCTTCTAATGAAAAACGCTTTTGCCCTACATATTTAGTATGTAAGAAGTTCTCAAAAGAAACGGCCTGATTTAATTTATCTAAGATAATTTTCTTTTCGTCACCAGAAAAACTAGGCTGATTAACATTTACAGCCAATTTATCCTGAATCCATTTTACAACGCCAGGATTTCTGATGTACATATATTCAATACCAATATGTTGACAGTAAATTGCTTTAAGACGTGTTACAATAGCTTCTAAAGAAGAAGGTGTCATTCCGATAGTCTGAGCTGCATCAAAAACAGTGTTAAGATCAGCATTTGATAATCCGAAATTTTCGATATCTAAAGTCGGAGAAGATATTCTACGGTCACGAACCGGGTTTGTTTTAGTAAACAAATGTCCACGGGTGCGGTATCCGTCAATTAATTTTAGAACGTTGAATTCTTTCTTTAGTTTTTCTGAAACCTGACTGTAATCTGTGTTGTCGCTAGTCACGTACTCAACGATTGTTTGCACCGGATTTTCGTCATTATAAGTCGTTTGTCCAAAGTCAAAACCTTGAAAAAAACTTCTCCAGCTAGGCTCTACACTGTCTGGATTTACTAAATATTGATCATATAACTGTGCGAAAAACTCTGTATGCGCTGCATTTAAAAATGAAAACCTATCCATAATATTAGTTGAATATACTTTTTGTTTAATAGAATGGCAAAAGTACAACAATCGCATTTATTTAAATCTTTTTTTTAAGTACTTTTACGTAAAAATTTGTTAAAATAAACGTTAAGTATGAATAGAATTGTATTTTCAATCGATTGCAAATCTCTTTTTGTGATATTGACAGTGTTATTTTCAGGTTATGCATCTGCACAACAAAATTATACTATTGACAACAGTAGTCATTTTTGGGATAAAGTTCAGTTTGGAGGTGGTTTGGGTTTAGGAATTGGTTCCAGCTACACCGACATTTCTGTTATGCCAAGCGCTGTTTATAATGTTAACGAGATGGTTGCGGTTGGAGTTGGATTGCAATTTGGTTATCTGGCTTCAAAAAATTACTACGATTCATTTGTTTACGGCGGAAGTGTAATCGGCCTTGTAAATCCGATTCCCGAAATTCAACTATCTGCAGAATTAGAACAGGTTCGCGTGAATACAGATTATGAAGCTAATCCGTACAGACCCGCTTATTCTGATAATTTCTGGAACACCGCTTTATATCTCGGAGCCGGTTACAGAACAGGAAATGTTACCATTGGTGCACGATATGATATTTTATACGATGAAGAAACCAGTTTATACGGATCCGGATTTATGCCTTTTGTCAGGGTGTATTTTTAAGGTTCTGAGATGCTGAGCTTCTCAGTAAATTCCAAAAAAAAAAGCGTCTCAACTGAGACGCTTTTTTTTGAAACAATATTTTAAGCAGGACAAAACATAGAGTACATACTTCTTGGGTCTGTTTTGTCATCAAGTGCAACTGGACTATTAGGAGAAACTTCTGTATTACCTCCAACAATTGCTCTTAGCTCTTGTGAGTTAAGTTCTATAATATTAGTTTTTTTTAATACTAATTTTTTTAAGTTAATTTTTTTCATAATCTTTGGGTTTTAAATTGGTTTTGAATTAGTTGTGATATTTTGACAATGTGAAATTATCTCAAAAAAACCAGCAAAAAAACTCATAAATCCCCAGATTTATAAAAATAGCCTATTGAATTTGGTGTATAACTAACTGATTTTTAGCACTTTATTTTTAAAACAAATCAATATGAATGCATTACTGAAGACGTGCAGCTTAATTCTGTTTTTTACACTCAATTTTGGCTTTTCTCAAAATAAAATTGAAACCTATAAAGATTCTGTTAAAAGTTTATTATACAACAATCCCACCAAAGCAAAATACTACAGTCATAAGTTATTAAAATACGCCAAAGCCAATGATTTGGTTATTGAAGAGGCAAAAACGTATTGTTTCCTGGCCGATTTAAGTGGTGCACTCACTCAAAAAGACAGTGCTTTTTATTATTTTGACAAAGCAATTCAAAAAGCAAAAGATATTGATAATGAAAAGTTTGAAATGGTTTTCAAAATTAATAAAGCCAATTACTTATTTAATGAATTTGACTTTCAGGAAGCCCTTACGCTATATGAAGAATGTGTTACGTTATCTAAAAAACTCAATGATAATGTGGCTTATAATTATATCTCTATTAAAAAAGGAAGTATTGCATACGAATTAGAGCGATATCAGGAAGCTTTAAAAATCTACAAAGAAAATCTATCCAAAAAGGGTTTTGATGATGTTAGTAAACTGGACATAAAACTTGGTTTGGTAAAAACATATATTAATTTAAATAAACAGGATTCGGCCTATGTTTTTATAAAAAGTGGTATTGAGGAATCACAAAAAAGTAACCTAAAAGAGCATGAAATCCATTTTTTGGCTCAATTGGGCTTAATTTATATTGATAAAAAGGACTTTACAAACGCCAAATTGACCCTGGATAAAGCCTTAATTATTGCCCAGAAAATTGAAAGTAATAACCTGATTACAGAAATCAATATCAGGATCTCAAAATTATATTCGCTTCAAAAAGATTACAACAAAGCCATAACCTTACTGAAATCAATTATTCAGACAGAAAAACAATCAAATAGCATTCCTGCAGAAAACTTGTCGGAGATCTATTATTTACTGGCAGAAAACTACAAATTCATCGAAAACTATTCAGAATCAAACTATTATTACGGTCAGTTTATTGAAAAATCTAAAAAAATTGGAGAAAAAAGAATTGAAGCAATAGACCATTTACATAAAATTGACATTACAGAAAGTCTGGAAAGAGAAACAGAACAAAAAAACCAAAAATGGATATTGCTTGGCGTAACAGGCTTTTTACTTCTTTTGTTTATTGGTTTTTTCCTTAGAAGAAGAAAAGAAGGAATACAAAACCAGATAAAATTTGAGGAATTATTACTCAAAATACAAAACTTTGAAAACCAAAACGCAAAGGTTTCTGATGAACCTCAGCAGAATGATCCATCTGATGCAGAAAGTAACGAATCTGAGGTATTTGAAGAAGAACCAGAACCAGAGCTTATTCAAAACAGTATTGTAACGATCAACAGCCCGTCTAATGATGAATTAATCATAGAAAATGATGGTATTGACATTGATAACGAAGAACCGATCAATAGTAATTTTATCATAAAAGATGAAACAAGAGCGGAAATCCTGGATAAACTAATTAAACTTGAAGAGAAGAAACTGTTTTTGAGACAGGATTTTACCCTTCATAATGTGGCAAAAAGGCTTAAAACGAATACAGCCTATTTATCTAAAATTGTCAATAGCGAACTGGATAAAAACTTTAGTTCGTATGTAAATGAGTTACGAATCAATTATATTATTATCGAATTGAAGAATAATGCCAAATTAAGATCCTACTCAATTAATGCAATTGGAGAAGAAATTGGGTATAAAAGTCCGGAATCTTTTACCAAATATTTTAAGGTTGCAACCGGAATTAGCCCCTCAATTTATATAAAAAAGATAAATCAGATGAAGGAAAGTGAAAATTCTTAGTTTGCTTGTAAGT
>SEBM01000799.1 GCA_004296145.1 Flavobacterium sp. | reverse complement strand
TATTTATTTCTCTCAAGCTTTAAAACTACAGAATGAAAGAAATAAAATCGATGCTAAAAAAGTTAAAGAATTTAATGACGTAACCGCCAAAATGAATGGCTTATTAGATAAATCTTTACCTTTTTACAAAAAGGCTTTAGAAATTGATCCTAAAAATGCTGGTGCACTAGAAACTTTGAAAACAATTTATGGTTTCAGAAATGACACTAAAAATTATGAAGACATCAAAAAACGTTTAGATGCACTTCCTAAGCAATAATATATTGCAAGTTGAAAAAAGAGTCTCGAATTAATTCGGGACTCTTTTTTTTTGTTTATTTTTACGGCATTACCAAAACATTTTACGAATTAAACGTACGATTATCCTATGCATAACGGTTCAAAGTTGATATTAGTCCTTTCATTTTTTGTTTCATTTAATGCTGTTGCTCAAAAAAGCCAGATACTAATTGCCAGAAATGCGGTAGGTAAACTTCAAGCCTCAATTGCCAATAAAGAGGATGAAAAAAAGCAACTTTCAATTATTACTGAAGGTCTTAAAGCGATAGAATCAGCAGAGAAGGATAACAAAACAAAAAACTGGGCAGAAACCTGGTCGATTAAATCATATTTAACATCGTTCGCATCACTGATCGATACTGATAAAGCCAACTCTGATAAGTTTTATGAGGCGGCGAATGCAGCAATTAAGCAGGCGAGGGGTTTAGATAAGTATGAAGACAACTCTGGCTTAATTAAGGCTTCTAACCACAATATTTTAATCAAAAAACAGGAGAAAGCTAACTCAGCATTTTTTAATAACGATTTTACAGAAGCTTACACCGACCTGAAAGAAGTGAGTGATAGTTTTCCTGCCGATACTACATTAGCTTTGAATACGGCAATTTGTGCTTTAAACATCCAGAATTATGATGAAGCAATAAATTACTTTAAAAGGGCGAAAGATAATGGTATTCAGAATGCGGCAATGTTTCAAAAACTCGCACAGTTATATGTAGCAAAATACGATAACGAAACGGCGATCAAAACTTTGGAAGATGGATTGGTAAAAAACCCATTTCAAAGGAACCTAACTAACGATTACATCAATCTGCTTTTGGATACCGAGAATTATACCAGGGCCGCGGCATTAATTGAGGGAAATCTAAAAGTAGAAAAAGGTAATAAATTATTATACTTTTTGTACGGTTATCTACAGCAAGTAAATGGAAATAATGCGACAGCAATCCTAGCTTATGATAAAGCGCTTGATAGTGACCAAAATTATTTTGATGCACTTTATCAATTAAGTCTGGCTTATATCAACAGCGCAAATGAAACGCTCTCGAAAAACGAAGCAGACAAAGCGAGCAAATATAATAATCTAATTAACCGGGCGCAGTTTGCTTTACAAAGAGCAAATGAAATCAATCCTAACGACAAAAAAACAGTTCAGTTACTCGTTGACATTTATACCAGAAAAAATGCAACAGACAAAGTTCAGGAACTGAATCGCAAACTACAAGAACTATAAAAAC
>SEBM01000798.1 GCA_004296145.1 Flavobacterium sp. | reverse complement strand
TTGTTATCGTCTGCTTTTTATGTGTAAATTGATAATAATTTGATGAATATTAAAAATTTATTCTTTGTATTGATGTAATTTTATATATTTAATAAAAATATATCCAATTAGTTAACTGTGTACATATAAGCAGTCGCTAAATAATTAATTTATATGATTAAAAGTATGAAAATCAATTTGTTAATAAGATTTAAATAAGATAAATGACTGTTGAATGAAATATATTTTACTTATCTTATTTGTTACTTTTAGCACAAAAGCGCTTTCGCAGAAAGATTCTCTTGATGTTTTTTCTAAAGATCAATTGTACGAGAAAGCAGAAACACAAAACAAAACTTTATACTTAGATGAACTTTACACAAGAAATTTAACGAATTCTGAATTGTTAGATTATTACGAGAAATACATACGACTAAGCTATCAAATCGGTGATTATCAAAAATCAAAATCAAAGAGTCTCGAGCTGCTGAAGTTTTCTCAGAAAGAAAAAAACACGCATTATGAGTTGGTGGCAACTTTGAGTTTGCTGGAAGTAGAATTTGTTTTTCAGAATTTCGAAAACTCTAAAAAATACTATTTGCTTACGAAAAGTATTGTGAAAAAACTTCCCGAAAGCACAGACAAGTTTGTTGCAGGTATGGATGCTGATTTTTTTTACTATCTGCACGGAGATTTTGACAAGTATTGTTTGGTGATGGAGAGTAATATTAATAATCTTAAGAAACAGGATACTAAAAAACTCAATAAAGAAGATGCAGAATATGTGCAGTATGTCACGGCGGGATCTCTACTGTATTTGGCAGATGCTTATGTGATGATTCAGGATTTTAAAAATGCTAATCTCAGATTATCGGAAGCAGAAAAAATATTGAAAGAACAATTTCCGGACGAAGCTTTTACATTTTGCATGAAAGCAAAAATAGTGAAAGGAAAGTTATTGCTTTTTCAAAAAAAATTTAAAGAATCGATTTCCGTATTTGAAAAAAACTTAGTTGTAGCAGAAAAATATAATTTTGACGATATTGTTTATCAAAGCCGAATCTTTTTGGCAATGAATTATTTTAATGTAACAGATTATCAAAAATCACTTTTCTATGCAGAATCTGCGATTAAAAGTTCAGAAAAAGTGGCAGATTTCATCGATTTCAATTTAGAATCAAAAAGATACGCTTTTCTGGCAAGTAAAAAACTGAAACTCAATGAAAAAAGCATTCACTATGCAGATTTGTACATCAATGAAAGTAATGAAATTAAAATTAAAAAACGGAGAGATTTTATTAATCAAATTATTGCGAATGATTCTGTAAAGGAAATGCAGGATGAAAAAAGTGAGTTGACAAACTATTTGATGGCAATAATCGTGTTTTTTGTGTTTTCTCTGATGTTTTTATATTTCTATAATAAAAAGAAAAGGAAAAAGATGTTGAGCCATTATCAAAATATTATTGATCAATATAACATAAAAAAAGATGATACAAAAAGATCTAACAGTAAAATAGAAAAAGGAGATTCAATAAC
>SEBM01000207.1 GCA_004296145.1 Flavobacterium sp. | reverse complement strand
GGATAAGATAAAAATACTTTGGGTAGATGACGAAATCGACCTTTTGAAACCACATATATTATTTCTTGAAAAGAAAAACTATGCTGTAACCACTTCTAATAATGGTTTGGATGCAATTGCTTTATTTGAAGAAGACAACTTTGATATTGTTTTTCTGGATGAAAACATGCCTGGAATGAGCGGTTTAGAGACACTTTCTGAGATGAAAGAAAAAAAATCAGCCATTCCGATGATTATGATCACAAAAAGTGAGGAAGAATATATAATGGAAGAAGCCATTGGTTCTAAAATCGCTGATTATTTGATAAAACCGGTTAATCCGAATCAGATATTATTGAGTCTGAAGAAAAATCTTGATGATTCACGCTTAATTACTGAGAAAACGACTTTAGATTATCAGAAAGAATTTAGAAAAATCTCCATGGAATTAGCGATGGTTAATTCCTATGAAGATTGGATTGAATTGTATAAAAAATTACTTTTCTGGGAATTAAAACTGGAAGATATCAACGATCAGGCGATGATTGAAATCCTTGAATCACAAAAGGTTGAAGCTAATTCGCAATTCGGAAAATATATCGAAAGAAATTATGAAGACTGGTTTGCTCCAAAAGCAGACAAACCTATTCAGTCACATGATTTATTTAAAGAATTAGTTGTTCCTGAAATCAAAAAGAAAGACAAACCAATTTTGTTTGTTGTAATTGACAATTTGCGTTACGATCAATGGAAATCTTTTGAAACTGTAATTTCAAATTATTATAAACTTGAAAAAGAAGTTCCGTATTTTTCTATTCTCCCAACCGCTACACAATATGCCAGAAACGCCATATTCTCAGGATTAATGCCTTTGGATATGGAAAAAAAGCATCCTGAATATTGGAAAAATGATGTTGAAGACGGAGGAAAAAACCTTTATGAAGCTGAATTTTTATCAGCTCAATTAAAACGTTTAGGTCTTAATATAAAAGAAGATTATTTTAAAATCACCAATTACTCAGGTGGTAAAAAACTGGCTGAAAACTTCAAAGCTTTAAAGGGAAATGATCTTGTAACAGTAGTTTACAATTTCGTAGATATGCTTTCGCATGCTAAAACAGAAATGGAAGTTGTAAAAGAATTAGCTTCTGACGATAAAGCGTATAGATCATTGACTTTGAGCTGGTTTAAAAATTCGCCTTTATTAGAAATTATTCAGCAGGCACAGCTTTTGGGTTTCAAATTAATCCTGACAACAGACCACGGAACAATAAATGTAAAAAATCCGTCGAAAGTGGTAGGTGATAAAAACACAAGTCTTAATTTACGTTACAAAACCGGCCGTAGTTTAACTTACGAGCAAAAAGATGTGTATGTGGTAAAAGAGCCAAAAGCAATTGGTTTACCGGCTATAAACATGAGCAGTTCGTTTATTTTTGCCAAAAATGATTATTTCCTGGCTTATGTAAACAACTACAACCATTATGTAAGTTATTACAAAAACACGTATCAACACGGTGGAATTTCATTAGAAGAAATGATTATTCCATTTTTGGTATTTAATCCTAAATAATTATTTCGCCACGAATTCCACAAATTATTCTGGATTAATTATTATTAATTCATGAAAAATGGTGAAATTCGTGGCAAAAAAATACAGCAAATGAATATCGTTTTTTCAGTAGATCAGATTCAGGAAGTTGCAGAAAAAATTCTCGCTTCAAATCCGAAAAAAATCATTCTTTTTAATGGTGAAATGGGTGTCGGAAAAACTACTTTAATCAAACAATTATGCAAAACTTTAGGAGTCGAAGGCGCAACCAGCAGCCCTACTTTTTCTTTAGTAAATGAATATTACACTTCTAATAATCAGACTATTTATCACTTTGACTTTTACAGATTGAATAAAGAAACCGAGGCTCTTGATATGGGCGCTGATGATTATTTTTATTCAGGAAACTGGTGCTTTATTGAATGGTCTGAAAAAATTGCCAGTTTAATTCCAGAAGAACATTCTACAGTTACTATTGAATTATTGGCAGATGGAAAAAGAGAATTGACATTAATATAATTTTTTTCATGGCTAACGAAAATAATCACAATTGTGCTGATTCTGATGATTTAAGAAAAGATATTGAACTCAATATTGAAGAATATGGACTTCAGGTTATAATGATTGAAGCTACAGATTACCTACCTTCCTTTGCTTACAGTATAGGATTATGGCAAAAATATAATCATCCTGAGATTATTTGTTTTGGATTATCAACTTCACTTCTTCATACCATAATAAATGATGTTGCCGAAATAATTAAAATCGGCGAATCTATTATAACCGAAAAAAACTATTTTGATCGAATTTTCAATAATAGCAAAGCTGAATTCTTAAAAGTTCATCCAGAGAATATTGACGATTATTTTGGCACTGCTGTAAATTTTTACGATACAAATGATTTTCCAGCTCTTCAACTTGTTTGGACAGATCGAAATGATAAATTTCCTTGGGAAGAAAATTTTGAAGAAGAATTTCTCCACAAACAGCCTTTACTTGATAGAAATACAGAATTCAAATTTAGAGAAGCAAAAAATCTAGCCACATTTACTACAAAACAATGGCTTAACGAACAAAAACCAATTTTATATGTCATTCATGATAATGAAGGTGATTGGTTATTTTTAACAGAAGAACACGCACAGGAAGATATCGTAATCGTTGCTTTAGAACAATTAATTCGAAAAGACAAAACTTTAAATCAAGTTTTTGATCTCGAATATGGCGAAGAAGCAGAGAGAAAATTTATTGGTGGCGATTGGGAAAGAACACAAACTGAAGATGATGACGACGAAGAATAATACTGTAGAAATAATCCCTTTTTCATCTGATTTAAAAGAGCATATCAAAACTTTAAATAAAGCCTGGCTTCAAAAATATTTCAGAGTTGAAGAAAAAGACGAATTAGTACTTTCGGATCCGCAAAAATATATCATTGATAAAGGCGGAATGATTTTTTATGCCAGATACAACAATGAAATTATCGGAACTTATTCTTTGATAAAAATTGATAATGATACATTTGAATTAGGAAAAATGGCCGTTTCTGACAAGGCGCAAGGTCTTGGAATTGGAAATAAAATGTTAGTGCATTGTCTGGCTGTCGCCGAAGAAAATAATATAAAAAAGCTATTTTTATATTCGAACAGAATGTTGCTGCCGGCGATTCATTTATATGAAAAATTCGGTTTTGTTGAAGTTCCTTTAGAAGACGGAATTTATGAAAGAGCCGATATTAAAATGGAAAAAATACTACTCTAATTATTAATGTTTTATCAGCAGAATATTTCTACTAATTTTAAAACTTTTTACGTAATTTGTACCCTTAATTTTTTGGATAATACATGTCAATTACCTTAACTCCATTTACGAAACAACAATTGTTGCCACAAGAAGAAAAACTTGAAGTTGGCCGATTTAAAAGAGAACTTTTTATAGGAATTCCTAAAGAGACAAGTTATCAGGAACGTCGTATTTGCCTGACTCCGGACGCCGTCAATTCATTAACTTATGAGGGACACCGCGTTATGATTGAATCAGGAGCAGGAGAAAGTTCGAGTTATACAGACAAAGAATATAGTGATGCCGGTGCAGAAGTAACAAAAGACACTAAAAAAGTTTTTGGTTGTCCGATGTTACTAAAAGTAGAACCTCCTACTTTGGCAGAAATTGAAATGATTAATCCGGAAACGATCATCATTTCGGCCATTCAGTTAAAAACAAAAAAGAAAGCTTATTTTGAAGCTTTAGCCCAAAAAAAAATCACAGCACTTGCCTTTGAATATATTAAAGACGAAGACGGTTCTTATCCTGCCGTGAAATCCTTAAGTGAAATTGCAGGAACTGCTTCTATACTTATTGCAGCCGAATTAATGATTACTGATGAATTTGGAAAAGGTCTTTTGTTCGGAAACATAACTGGCGTACCTCCTACTGATGTTGTGATTTTGGGAGCAGGAACTGTTGGCGAATTTGCTGCAAAAACCGCAATAGGTTTAGGTGCAAACGTAAAAGTTTTTGATAATTCGATTACCAAATTACGCCGTTTGCAAAATAATTTAAACCAACGAATTTTTACATCAACAGTTCAGCAAAAAGCATTATTAAAAGCATTAAGACGTTGTGATGTTGCTATTGGTGCTATGCGCGGTAAAGAACGCTGTCCTATAATTGTAACTGAAACAATGGTAGAACACATGAAAAAAGGTGCCGTAATTGTTGACGTTAGTATTGACACTGGCGGTTGTTTTGAAACTTCAGAAGTTACAACTCATGAAAAGCCAACATTCATAAAAAACAATGTTCTACACTACTGTGTACCAAATATTCCTTCAAGATATTCTAAAACCGCTTCATTATCAATCAGTAATATTTTAACGCCATATCTTCATCAAATATCAGAAGACGGTGGATTAGAAAGTGCTATCAGATGTAATAAAGGCTTAAAAAACGGAATATATTTATATCACGGAATCCTTACAAACAAAGCAATTGGCGAATGGTTTGATTTACCTGACAACGATATTAATTTACTTGTATTTTAAGGGAACTTTAATGTACCTTTGCCAAAAATTTATTTCATGAAGTTCGTACACCGTTTTGCTTATTATTTGATTGGTTTAATTATGGGATGTTTTCTTGTAGCCGTTGTTTTTAGCGGAAAAGACACCAGATGTAATTATTTTCCAAACGCCAGAGTTTTAAATAATTTACGAACCAAACCTTTTCAATATTCTGAAAAAGCCATCCAAACTTTAAACGAAAAGTGGGTCGACACCTCTGATATCAGAAAAACTTTGACTTATGGTGATGTTGATTTTGACCAAAGTAATGTGCCTTTCAAAAAAGGAAAACTTTATATCATTGAAGGTAAAACTTTAAAGAATCAGGAAATTATTTTAAAAGTAATTAACTACGAAAACAAAGCTGTTTTAGAAGAAATTGCAAAGAAATAAGTTTTTTTGTTTCTCGCAGATTTTGCAGATTAAGCAGATTTATTTTTTGTCATTTCGACTGAAAAGAGAAATCGCACTAGAAATTCTACAAAGATTGATTTTATCACTTTACGGAAATACTAGTGCGATTTCTCTTTTCAGTCGGAATGACAAACAAGGTCAAAGCCAAAAAGTTCAACCTTTGAACCTTTGTCCCCCTGAACCTTTGAACCTCAAACTACCATTCTATTTCTTTCAATCCTTTAGATTTTAAAAAAGCATTTGCCAGACTAAAATGTTTATTTCCAAACCAAAATCCTCTGTTAGCACTCAAAGGCGAAGGATGTCCCGATTTTAAAATATGATGTTTAGATGCATCAATTAAAGTTGCTTTCTTTTGAGCAAAACCACCCCAAAGCAGGAAAACAACATTTTCACTATTTGCAGAAATTTGTTTTATAACGGCATCTGTAAATTTTTCCCAACCTTTTCCCTGATGACTTCCGGCTTCTGATTGTCTAACTGTTAAAGTAGCGTTTAAAAGAAAAACGCCTTGGTCTGCCCAACGCTCCAGATTTCCCGTTTTCGGCATTGGTTTATTTAAATCAGTTTCGATTTCTTTAAAAATATTTTGAAGAGAAGGCGGAAACGGAATCCCGTCATTTACAGAAAAGCATAATCCATTTGCCTGATTTGGTCCGTGATAAGGATCCTGCCCAATAATTACCACTTTTACCTGATCAAAGTGACAATGATCGAAGGCCGAAAAAATCTGACTTCCTTTTGGATAACAAACTTTAGTAGCATATTCAGATTTTACGAAAGCAATTAATTCATTGAAATATGTTTTTTCAAATTCCTCATTCAAAACGGGTTTCCAGGAATCATGCATTTTAACGTCCATAAGTTTTTTTATGCTAAATTCGGAAATTTTACAATGAAATCATATTTGACAATCATAAATTTAGACTTAAAGTTTGTAGAATTCAATCACATAGTTTTTGTACTTTTGTGTATACTTTGTTATAAAAATTAAATGATCAGCATTACAGAAAAAACATTACAGGATTTACAATTTCCAACGGTTCTAGAAACCATTTCGGCAGGATGTAACACCGATATCGGAAAAGAAAAAGCCTTAAATATAACTCCATTTAGAGATAAAGAAACTTTGATGCAGGCTTTGATGCAGACATCAGAATATGTTTCTTCATTTCAGAATAATAACGCAATTCCGAATCACGGTTTTGACGCTATTACAAACGAAATCAAGTTTTTAGCCATAGAAGATAGTTTTCTGGAAGTAGGCAGTTTTAGAAAAATTGCAACACTTTCGTCAACATCAAATTTTCTATTGAATTTCCTGAAAAAATTCGATGATTATTATCCAAACTTAAATGCAAGAGCTTCGAGAGTAGAATATACAAAAGATATTGTTACGCTAATTGACGCTATTGTAGATAAATACGGCGAAATAAAAGACAACGCCTCTCCTGCTCTTTTAAGTATTCGTCAAAATATGAATATTGTTCGCGGTAAAGTAAACCAAAGTTTTGGAGTTGCCCTTACGCACAATAATAGTCTTGGTTATCTTGACGATATAAAAGAAAGTTTTGTGCAGAACCGCAGGGTTTTAGCAGTTTTAGCAATGTATCGCCGAAAGGTAAAAGGCTCTATTTTAGGAAGTTCAAAAACAGGAAGTATAGCTTATATTGAACCAGAAGCTACATTACAATATTCAAGAGAATTAGCCAATCTGGAATACGAAGAGAAAGAAGAAATTACAAGAATTCTGAAACAATTATCAAATTCAATTCGTCCTTTTTTACCTTTATTAATTGAATATCAGGAATTTTTAAGTGATATTGATGTTGTTGCCGGAAAAGCAAAATATGCCAACAGAATAAACGGAATACTTCCGACAATTACTGAAGAAAGACGATTGTTTTTTAGAGAAGCATATCATCCGATTTTGTATTTGAATAATAAGCAAAAAAATGAAATCACGCATCCGCAAACTATTGAATTAAAACAAGATAACAGAATTATTGTAATTTCCGGACCAAATGCCGGAGGAAAAACTATTTCGCTTAAAACAGTTGGTTTATTACAATTAATGCTGCAATCAGGAATGCTAATTCCCGTGCATGAACGCAGTGAAACTTTCTTGTTCGATAGAATCTTAACAGACATTGGAGACAACCAATCTATTGAAAATCATTTAAGTACTTATAGTTATCGATTAAAAAACATGAATC
>SEBM01000797.1 GCA_004296145.1 Flavobacterium sp. | reverse complement strand
TTTTTTGAAGAGTTTATTTTAATAAAAGGTTTAAGTGAACTTACTAATTTTAATATGTTCTTACCAAATGAAAATGTTGAGAGAGATTTGCTTGCAATTTACGCTGAACAGAAAATAGGTAAAAAGTATAATTTACTTCATCATCTTAAGCATGTAGATAATAAATCATATTTGAGCAATGTTAATTCTACTCCTATCAAAAAAGAGAAAGTTATCGTTAATATTTTAAAAGTTGAGTTGTCTTTTTATTTTGTTGAAAAATATTATGAAGATATTATCGAAACTTTGCTAGGAGAATTAGGTTTGGAATTTCTCACAAATGTAGAATTATGTATAAATGGTGTGTCCAAAGCAGAATTTGATTTTATAATTTTTAAAGATAACAAATTCTACTTTATTGAAGCTAAAACGACACTTTCAAAAGATAATGTATATCAGACTTCTAAGAAATATAATCAAAGTATAGATTTCTTAAAACTAGTTGCTGGTCAAGATTTATCAGATTTTAAGTTTTTATTATTAGGCTTATTAAGTAGTTCTAATATAGATAATTATAAACATTTTTTCATGCCAGAAGATGTTGATTATAATGTTGAGAGAGAGAATTTTAAAGTAACACCTTATAAGTTTGCGGTTCCTTTTTTTAATCATCAGGACTTGGTTTTGGAATGTATTGCTGAACCAGAAATTTTGAAGCTAAAAGAATACATTAGAGAAACATGCCAGATATAATGTTGCCACAGACCAGGTATTATGGTTCGAAAAGAAAAATAGTTGACAAAATTTGGAATGTTTTAATAAATGAAGCAAACCTTGAGTTTGAATCAGTTTTAGATGTTTTTGGCGGGTCTGGTGCTTTCTCTTATTTTGCTAAATTGAATGAAAAGCAAGTTTTTTATAATGATATTTTTCAATTTAATTATTTCATTGGTAAAAAATTAGTTGAGCAAAATACGAATGATTTAACTTATGACCAAGCTATCAATTTGTTTGATAAAAAACCCAATAAAAAATATTTAAATTACATAAGTAATTATTATCAAGATATTTATTTTACAGATGAGGAAAATAATCAGATTGATATTTACATTCAGAATGTTTTAGATTTAGAAGATGAAAATAGAAAATGTAGCGCTCTTTATATTCTTTTTCAAAGTTGTTTGATGAAAAGACCATATAATTTATTTCATAGAAAAAATTTAAATATGAGAGTAAATTATACAAATGGAAATTTTGGAAACAAAAAGACTTGGGAAAGAAGTTTTAGCGAACTATTTGAAAGGTTTATCGTTGAATTAAACAAAGTTTGCTTTGATAATGGAAGGCATAACACATCGAATAATTTCAATGCTCTTAATTGTCCTTTAAATGCAGATTTGGTTTACATTGATCCTCCTTATTTTACGACTAAAAGTTCCGCGTCATATCATAATAAATATCACTTTTTAGAAGGGTTGGTAAATTACTTTAAGATTCCTGAAAGTATCAATTTTGATAAGATTAATAGGGAAGTGAATAT
>SEBM01000796.1 GCA_004296145.1 Flavobacterium sp. | reverse complement strand
TCACTTCAGTTTATTTTGTTGATACAAGAAGGAAAACTTTCTCCCGGCGCTGCTTTGCCTAGTACCCGCGTTTTAGCATTTGATTTAGATCTGCACAGAAAGACGATTGTAGCAGCTTATGATGTATTGGTGTCTGAAGATTGGGTCGATAATTTGCCAAGAAAAGGATACAGAGTATCGACAAATTTGCCAATTGTAAGACCACGTTCTTATAATAATAAAAGAGTAAGTTCTTTTTCTAATAAAGCAAGTTTTGATTTTGAAAGATTAGAACCTGTTTTGCATCCTGTAATTTCATTAAATAAAACTTCTTTAGTAATTAATGATGGTTTTCCTGATATTACGATTTTACCCACTAAGGCGATAGAGAGACAATTTAAAAAAGCTTTAGATAACACTGTTGCAGGCAAAAGTTCCGGATTTAATTTGAATGAAACTTCGAACTTTAAAATCGCACTTCACTCTTTTCTGAACAGGACAAGAGGAATAGATATGGAAATCGAAAATCTGTTTACAACACGTGGCGCGCAAATGGCCATTTATATAGCGGCATCTTTAATCATAAAACCGGGAGATAAAGTAGTGGTTAGTGAGCCTACTTATTTTATTGCTGAAGCACTTTTTAAAAAATTAGGCGCAGAACTTATTCGCGTCCCGATGGATGGAGACGGAATGTGTACAGAGGAATTACAAAAGGTTCTTAAAACACACATCATAAAGTTATTGTATATCATTCCTCATCATCATCATCCTACAACCGTTACAATGAGTATTGAAAGGCGTAAACATTTAATGGAAATTATAAACCAACATAATTTTGCGGTTATTGAAGACGACTATGACTATGATTTTCAATTTAAGTACGATCCGTATCTGCCTCTGGCTGCGGGCGATCATGGCGGTAAAATTATCTATATAGGATCTCTGACAAAGGTTTTAGGAGCACCATTCAGGCTCGGATATATTATTGCGACATCAGAATTTCTGGAAGCGGCAGCTGCGCTACGAATCCTTATTGATTTAAAAGGAGACATTATAATGGAAGAAACAATCGCCGGTCTGATTCATAATGGCGATTTGACACGTCATATTCAAAAAAGCAACAAGCTGTATTCACAAAGATGCGATGTACTTTCTGATCTTATAAGTAATGAATTGGGTGATGTGGTCACATTTACAAAACCAACTGGCGGAATGGCACTTTGGTTAAAATTTAAGCCAGATTATAACGTATTACAATTTATTAAAAAAGCAAATCTCAAAGGCCTTTCTATAACAGGAAGTTCTTATTGTGTTGGAAAAGACGCTCATTTTAATGCTTTTAGATTCGGATTTGCATCTTTAAATGAAGACCAATTAACAGAGTCCGTTCATATTATTAAAAAAACAATCGAAGGTTTTTAAAGTTAATTAAAGTCATTTACCAATTATTTCATTGGACTATCTTTTTATTTTAATCTGGTTCCTTTTTCAGGGTTTCTTGTCTGCTAATTTTGGGCATTCATAGTTAAAAAATTAGAAT
>SEBM01000795.1 GCA_004296145.1 Flavobacterium sp. | reverse complement strand
GGGCGATTGCTGTGTCAGCATCGGCTATCTGGTTTACGAAATAGTTTGCAGTGGTGAGAAACAGCAGCAAAAAGATCATGAAACCAGCCAGGAAGATCCTGCCAGGCGACAATCTTTTGTTATTTGTTTTTTTTGCAGCCATTTGGGCAAATATAATCTCTTATTGATGGAATCAAAATCCGTTAGCGTTTTTTTAACAGTTTCGTGATAAAAAAAATTGCGCCGATCATCTTAGAAAAGAGGCTGTTACATTTTTGCTGCTATTTTAGATTATACTTGATTACATGGCTGGAATAATCAATTCAGTTCCGTCTGATATTGGATCGCCAATTACAGGATTGCCTTGTTTATCCCATTTTATCTGCTGCATTCTTGGAGATCTTTTTTCTCCACAACCTTCTCCCGGGTTTGAATTGGCATGATATAAAATCCAGTCTTCTTTGCCGTTTGGAGATTTAAAGAATGAATTATGTCCCGGAGCATACACTTTGGCTTTATCCGATTGTTCCAAAATTGGCTTATCTGACTTCACCCATGCCTCTGGATCCAGTAAATTGTCTTTTCCTGTAAAGGTTAACAAACCTAAACTATAATTATCTGTCCAGCATCCGCTTGCGGAGAAAACAATAAAGGCTTTATTTTTATGCGAAAGAAATTGAGGCCCTTCGTTAACATTGACCTGCGCCGGATTTACATCATCGTGCAAGGCGCCATGCAGTTCCCAAGCATTTGTCGGACTTGAAATTCGGACTCTGTCTCCGTCAATTTCAGTCGGATTTTTCATTTTGGCTATGTAGATATTCTGCTGTCCGTTGGTATCTCCTTCCCAACCGGACCAAATCATGTACAGTTGTTTTTTATACGTAAACACATTGCCATCAATTGCCCATTTATCGGTTTGAGCGGCAATTTTCCCTTTAAAAATCCATTCGCCCTGCATAGGATCTTTGGAATCATTTTCTAAAACATACATTCTGTGTGTATTGTTAGAGCCATTATCGGCAGCAAAATATACATACCATTTATTATTTATAAAATGAAATTCAGGTGCCCAGATTTCAGCCGCATAATCGGTATTTTTTGGAGCAGTCCAAATAGTTTTCTTTTCGGCATTTTTCAGATCTGCCAGATTTTTGGTTTTCAAAAGAACCAAACGATCCTGCATCGTATGTGTGTAATAGTAATAACCATCATGATACGTACTGTATGGATCTGGCCCGTAATCTAAAAGCGGATTAGCAAAAGTTTTTTGTGCTGATACAGAATTTGTACCGATACAAAACAGAATCAATAATAATATTTGTTTTAGTATGTAGTTTTTTCTTTTCATGAGGGTAATTGTTGTTTTTGATGGCCGTTTTTGGGCGGGCTTATTTTGGTTTTAGATTAGATTGGTTCTGTTCGTTTTAAATCACAACTTTAAAAATTTCATTTTGTATTATTAAAAATATAAGTAATATTGCAACCGTTGTAAAGGCGCTTATTTTGATTTCTTTTAAAATATTTTGACAAAATTTTATCA
>SEBM01000794.1 GCA_004296145.1 Flavobacterium sp. | reverse complement strand
TTCTTTTCCTTTCGGAACATATTTTTGGAAGATTTCAGCCGTTTTCCCGAAAGCTACCAAACTGTGCCATTGTGTTTCTTCTACTTTCTCCCCTTTTGCGTTGGTGTAATGATCGTTGGTAGCCAATGATACGGTAGCTCTTAGAGTTCCGTTGTCGAAAGACATCATTTCAACTTCTTTTCCTGTAAAACCAATTAAGGTTACTCTGTTTCTTAGTGACATAATTTTTGTTTTTTATAGATTAATAATTTAGATGAGAGACGTTCACTGTTTTCTCAAATCTCTGATGCAAAGATTCGTCAGGTTTGAAAATTTATTCGGTAGAAAATTATTTGAATACGTTTGTAGTCGTTTGAAAACGTATAAGATTTATCTATTTTATCTTAATACGATCCAATGAATGGGATTTAATCGACTACTCTTTGATTAACTAATTTTTTATATTTGAAAGTTATAAGCAAGCCTACCCGACCGTAAATTCCGGCACTAAAACGAAAACCATAGACAAAAGTTTTGTAAATTCGCAGACAGATATTAATATAATTATGAGTAAGAAAAAACGAGTTGGCGAAGGAATAAAAAACGTAGTTTCGACTATGATGGATAGGGTAATGAATAATGTACTCGTAAAAGACCCATTTATAAAAGAAAAACATCATTCTTCAAAACCTCTTTATTCTGCTTTAGTTCCTGACGAAATATTTAAAGGTTCACACTTTGAGAGAAGATTTGTAACGCCATTCGGTGGTGTTTGGGAAAGATTGGCTCAAGTGGTAGCAAACGAAAACCACGGACACTGTTCAATGGGACATAGCGTAATCGGAATTGTAGGAAGCGAAAGTTTAAGAAGAATTCAAGAAGTTTTAAATAATCTCGAACACAATCAAAAAGGCGAAGCGAAAATAAAACCCGATTGGGCAAAAGAACTTGAATACATCAAACAAGGTGGTGGTGAACCAATTCCTGTTAGTGTGACTTGTGATATTTTTATTTATAACGAAGAAACCAATACAAAATATGCTTTTGAATTAAAAGCACCACTTCCAAATAGCGACCAAACGAAAGTAAGCAAAGAAAAAATGCTTAAATTATTGGCGATGGAACCTAAACAAGTAGACCACGCTTTTTATGCTCTTGTTTATAATCCGTATGGCAAAAAACCAGACTACAAATGGACTTTTCCAATGCGTTGGTTCAATATGCACGAAGACGCTTCTGTTTTAATTGGTGACGAATTTTGGGATTTAATTGGTGGCATAGGAACTTACAAAACATTTATTACCGAGATTAACAAACTTGGCAAAGAGTATAAAGAAAGAATTTATCGTGAGTTTTTAGAAATAGAACCGCCTCAAAATTTTGACCAAAACTTGTTAAAATAGAAACCATGGAAACAAATAAATTCACTTTTATAGACTTATTTTCGGGTATTGGTGGTTTCAGAATGGCACTTGAAAATAATGGTGGAAAATGTTTGCATTTTAGCGAAATAAGCAAAGATGCAATTAACACTTATTGCAAAA
>SEBM01000206.1 GCA_004296145.1 Flavobacterium sp. | reverse complement strand
AAAGATTTTGAGAATGAAATTACACGATTAACTTTAGAATCTGTACAAGCTATAAAAACTATTCAGGCAAATAATGGTGAAGAAGGCGCCAATCGTTATATCATTAGTAATAACGAAAGTGCATTGAATGTAATGGAAACATTTGCTATGATTCGCTTAAATAATTGGGATAATCCTACTGTTGATATCATTCCGCTTTTTGAATCTGTAGACGATTTACAAAACGCTCATCATATTATGGAGCAATTGTATACAAATCCGGAATATTCTAAGCATTTGAAAAACAGAGGAAACAAACAAACGATTATGCTTGGTTTCTCTGACGGTACAAAAGATGGCGGTTATTTAATGGCTAACTGGAGTATTTATCAGGCAAAAATTGCATTGACTGAAATTTCAAGACAATACGGAATCAAAGCTATTTTCTTTGACGGACGTGGTGGACCACCAGCTCGTGGTGGTGGAAAAACGCATAAATTTTATGCTTCATTAGGTCCTAAAATTGAAAATAACGAAATACAGATTACTGTTCAGGGACAAACTATTAGCTCTAATTTTGGAACATTGGATTCCTGCCGTTATAATATTGAGAATTTATTAAGTGCCGGAGTTACTAATCAGGTATTTGCTAAAGAAAAAAATGAATTAAGCGCAGATGAAACTGCAATCCTGACGCAATTAGCAGGTTTAGGATATGATAAATATTTGAGTTTTAAAAATCATCCGAAATTTATTCCTTATTTGGAAAAAATGAGTACGTTGAAATATTACTCTAAAACCAATATCGGAAGCCGTCCATCAAAAAGAAGCAAATCTGATCAGTTAGATTTTGCTGATTTACGTGCTATTCCGTTTGTTGGTTCCTGGAGTCAGTTGAAACAAAATGTACCCGGATTTTTTGGGGTAGGAACAGCTCTTAAGCATTTTGAAGATACAAACCAATGGGATAAGGTATATGATTTATATCATAATTCACTGTTTTTCAGAACACTTCTTGAAAACAGTATGATGTCATTGGCAAAATCATTTTTCCCATTAACGGCATACATGAAGAAAGATCCTGAATTTGGTGAATTCTGGCAGATTATTTATGATGAATTTTTAGAGACAAAACGTCTTTTGCTTAAAATTGCAGATCATAAATCATTGATGGAAAATTATCCTGATGGTATAGCTTCAATTCAGATCAGAGAGCGTATTGTAATGCCTTTATTGACTATACAACAGTATGCTTTGTTGAGAATTAATGAATTGAATAAAGAGGGTGATAATAACGATGATCTTATTAAAGTTTATGAAAAAATCGTTACAAGATCACTTTTCGGTAATACAAATGCCAGTAGAAATTCAGCTTAATCTTTAAATCTTATAAAAATGAATAGAAGTCAATTATTAGAAAACGAATATTCAGGGAATTTTGGAACTTATATTGCGCAAGCCGGAGATGGTAAATTGATTGAGGACTTAGAAATTTCTTTACACGATTTTATCCGATTTGTACAAAATCTTCCAATGGACAAATTTGATTATCGCTATGCAGAAGGTAAGTGGACAATCAAAGATATTATCCAGCATTTGATAGATGCTGAACGTATTTTTGCTTACCGCGCTTTACGATTTTCAAGATTTGACAAAACTCCTTTACCAGGTTTTGAAGAGAATGATTACGCCCAGAACACTAATGCAAACGGAAGAAGCATCCAGGATTTACTGACAGAGTTTTCTGCGTTAAGACACTCAAATTTATTGTTTTATAAAAGTTTATCTGAAGAACAACTTAAAGCAATTGGAACTGCTTCAAACAATCAAATTTCAGTTCGTGCGTTGGGTTTTGTAATTATTGGCCATCAAAAACATCACCAAAAAGTTTTTCAAGAGAGATATTTATAATCGAAAATAACAAAAAAATCCTGTGAATTTGTTCACAGGATTTTTTATTTAACTCAATATATTTTGATGTTTTCGTTCTATAAAAGCAAGTCCAAATCTAATTTTATCATAAGAAAGCTTTTCTTCAAAATAATCAAAATAAGGCTTTAAGGCATTTGGTTTTTCTAATGCTATTTGTGCTTTTTCTATCTTTATAATTTCGTCTTCAGAAATGAATTGAGTTAAATCCAAATCATGTCCATCAACATACAGTTTAGCCAAATGCGAAATAATTGTTGTACGGCCTACATCTCTTCGCTCTGCGATTTCATCTACAGAAAGCCCACTTTCAAATAACTCTAACGTTTTTTTGTAAGTGCTGTTTTTTTTCTCCTTTTTTACAACAGATTTATTTCTCTCAAATTCAATTATTGCTTTGATAAATTCAGCACCATATTTTTCGAGTTTAACTTTACCAACTCCATCAACTGTTAAAAATTCTTCGTCACTTATCGGTCTGATGATTTCCATTTGTCTCAATGCAGCATCGCTAAAAATTACATAAGCAGGAACCTCTTCCTCTTGTGCAATTTCGTATCGCAATTTTCTAAGTGTCTCAAAAAGAGAGTTTTTTACAGCTTTTGTTTTTACCTCTTTAATTTCGGTTTTGTCAATTACTTTTTTAACTACTGTTGTAAGTTTTACTTTTTCACCTTCAAATAACACTTTTTTTGCAAAAGGAGTGAGCAAAATTTTATTATGCTGATGAAAAGCAATTTCGCAATATCCCAAATTAATCAACTGAATTAAATACTGATTCCAGTCATACCAGGAAATATCAGTTCCAATTCCGTACGTTTTTAGCGTTTGATAATTTTTTTCATAGATATACGCGTTTCTCGAGCCTCTTAAAAAATCTACAATAACAGCCAAGGGCTCAGATTCTTTTAAACGGCTAATCGCTGACAATGCTTTCTGTGCTAAAATTGTTCCGTCAAAAAAAACGGGAGGATTTTTACATATATCGCAGTTGCCGCAATTTTCAGTAACCAATTCACCAAAATAAGAAAGTAAAATTTTTCTGCGGCAACTTAAGGCATCCGCATACTGTTTCATTCTTTCTAATTTAGCTAATTGCACATCGGAGTTCAATCCCTCAGAGGCAAATTTCTGTAATTGAATCACATCAGCATAACTTTCAAATAAAATAGTTTCAGAAGGTAAACCGTCGCGTCCGGCACGGCCAATTTCCTGATAATAACCTTCAATATTTTTTGGAAGATTATAGTGAATAACCCAGCGCACATTTGATTTGTCGATTCCCATACCAAACGCTATCGTAGCACAAACCACCTGACAATCATCGTTTATAAATTCATCCTGTGTTTTGGCACGCAAATTATTATCTAAGCCAGCGTGATATGCTTTTGCAGAAATACCATTTTTTTGAAGTTTGGCAGCCAGTTCTTCAGTATTTTTTCTGCTAAGACAATATATGATACCAGATTCGTTTGGTTTATCTTCAATAAAATCAATTATTTGTTTGACCCTATCTAAAGCTGGCCGAACTTCAAGACTCAAATTTTTCCTATCGAATGAAGCTACAAAGGTTTTAGGATTTTTTAAATTTAATTGTTTTGTAATATCAGTTCGTGTGGCTTTATCTGCTGTTGCAGTCAAAGCAAGAACCGGAGTAGAAGGGAAGCGGCTTTTTAAATACCCCAAATTGGTGTAAGCCGGACGAAAATCATGACCCCACGACGAAATACAGTGCGCTTCGTCTATAGCAATTAAACTTACATTTAATTCATTAAAAACATTATCTAAATACGATAAGCTTTCAGGAGCAACATAAACTAATTTAAAAGTATTAGATTTCAAATTGTCTATATAGAATTGCTGTTCCTGACTAGATTGGCTGCTATTAATAAAACAAGCTGAAATTCCGTTTGTTTTTAAACTGTCAACCTGATCTTTCATTAAGGCAATTAATGGGGAAATTACAATTGTAATTCCGGGCAATACTAATGCCGGTAATTGAAAACAAATAGATTTACCGCCACCGGTTGGCATAATAGCCAACGTATCCTGACCAGAAAGTATCGTATTGATGATAGTTTCCTGATTAGGTCTGAATTTTTCAAATCCAAAATTTTCTTTTAATTTGGCATGCAGTATTTCTGAATTCATTTGGCTTATATTTTAAAGCTATAAAAATAGTATTTTTCTTATATATAAATTAATTATTTACTCAATAAAAAAAGGAACCCTGATCAGAGTTCCTTTAATTTATATAAAAGATGATTTATTAATCTTCATCATCTTCGTCATCGTCGTCATCAGCAATATCATCGTCTTTGTCTTCATCATCGTCATCATCTCCACCGTCAGTATCTGGTTTATCAAGATTGTCATCGTCATCATCATCGTCGTCATCAGCATCATCAAGATCAAGACCTTTTACTGGTTCGATTGTATCAACATCAAGATCGATATCGTCATCTTCATCGAAGTTTTCAATTCTGTCAGCAAGTTTAGTACTAATTTTTACTAAATAAATAGTATCTTCAGTACGAACTTCAACAGCTTCTATTAATTCGTTTTTAGCGTTTCTAAAACGGATTACATCCGAATCATCATAACCGTCAGGAAATTTTTCAACCAAAAGGTTTAAAATTTCATTAGTTAATTTGGCGTAGTCTACTATAACTCTTTTCATAAAAATATACTATAAATCTAATAAATAGGCAAAAATTAACGGTGCAACAATTGTAGCATCCGACTCGATAATAAATTTAGGGGTTTTGATATCTAATTTACCCCACGTAATTTTTTCATTAGGAACTGCTCCTGAATAAGAACCGTAACTAGTTGTAGAATCTGAAATTTGGCAGAAATAGCTCCAGAAAGGAACGTCATGCATTTCCATATCCTGATATAACATTGGTACAACGCAAATTGGAAAATCTCCTGCAATACCACCACCAATTTGGAAAAATCCAATACCGTTTTGGCTGTTTTTTGAATACCAGTCTGCAAGGAAAGTCATGTACTCAATACCTGATTTCATTGTAGATGCTTTTAATTCACCTTTAATTACATATGAAGCAAAAATATTACCCATTGTACTATCTTCCCAACCCGGAACGATAATAGGCAGGTTTTTCTCTGCTGCTGCATACATCCAGCTATCTTTTAAGTCAATTTCGTAATATTCTTCTAAAACACCTGATAATAGCATTTTATACATGAATTCATGTGGAAAATAACGTTCTCCTTTATCATCTGCATCTTTCCATATTTTGTAAATGTGTTTCTGCAAACGTCTAAAAGCTTCATGCTCCGGGATACAAGTATCTGTAACACGGTTTAAACCTCTTTCAAGCAAAGCCCATTCGTCTTCTGGTGTCAAATCACGATAGTTAGGTACTCTTTCATAATGTGAATGAGCAACTAAATTCATAATGTCTTCTTCTAGATTGGCTCCAGTACATGAAATAATTTGTACTTTATCTTGTCTAATTATCTCAGCGAAAATTTTACCAATTTCTGCAGTACTCATTGCTCCAGCCATGCTTACAAGCATTTTAGCCCCACTTGCTAATTGTTCTTCGTATGCTTTGGCTGCATCAACCAGTGACGCAGAATTAAAGTGTAAATAATGTTTTTCAATAAACTGACTGATTGGTCCTTTCATTTTGTTTTTGTTTTTTTATTTTTTTTTGAATTAAAAGATTTTAACCTTTTTACGATACATGCAAATTAATAATTTTAAATTTATTAACATTTAATTTGCAGTTTTATTTTTACATTTTTTTCTTGTAACCTAAAATTTTCAGAACGTCATCTGAGGTCTGTTGTTCTGAGAAAACTTCTGTTGCCAGAATGCCATTCTCATCACGATCGATCAATATATGCTTTGGCTGTGGAATCAGACAGTGATGTAATCCTCCGTATCCGCCAATTGTTTCCTGATATGCACCAGTATTAAAGAAACCAATGTATAAAGGTTTTTCTTTGCTATATTTTGGCAAATAGATGGCGTTCATATTTTGCTCCGAATTGTAATAATCATCACTATCACAAGTCAGTCCACCTAACAAAACCCGCTCATACGTGTCATTCCAGCGATTAATTGCCAACATTATAAAACGTTTATTGATTGCCCATGTATCAGGAAGAGTAGTAATGAAAGAAGAATCAATCATATTCCATTTTTCTCTGTCATTTTGTTGTTTTTGATACAAAATCTGATAAATGGCACCGCCGCTTTCACCAACTGTAAATGATCCAAATTCTGTGAAAATATTCGGAACATCAACTTCTGCTTCATCACAAGCAATTTTAATCTGATTAATGATTTCATCAATCATATATTGGTAATCATATTCAAAAGCCAATGAATTTTTGATAGGGAAACCTCCTCCGATGTTCAAACCATCAAGGGTAGGGCATTCTCTTTTTAGCGCAATGTATACTTTAATACATTTTACCAACTCATTCCAATAATATGATGTATCATTTATTCCGGTATTGATAAAAAAGTGAAGCATTTTAAGCTCCAGTTTATCATTTTCCTGAATTTGCTTTTTATAAAACGAAACTATATTCTTGTAACCAATCCCTAATCTTGATGTATAGAACTCAAATTTAGGTTCTTCTTCGGCTGCTATACGAATTCCGATTTTGAATTTTCCTTTTATTTCCGCCTGAAGAAGATCAAGTTCTTCATAATTATCAATGATCGGAATAGTGTTTTTATGTCCGTTATTGATTAATCTGGCAATATTGGCAACATATTCATCTCTTTTAAAACCATTACAAATGACATAAGTACTTTTGTTGATTTTACCGTTTTCCAATAAATTTTCTACAATATTTACGTCAAAAGCAGAAGAAGTTTCAATATGGATATTGTTTTTGAAAGCTTCATTCATGATATATTCAAAATGAGAGCTTTTTGTACAATAGCAATAATAATATTTAGCTTCGTATTTATTTTTCTCCATCGATTTTCTGAACCAGGCTTTTGCCTTATTAATGTTCTCTGAAATCTGAGGTAAATATGTAAATTTTAATGGGGTACCGTATTGCTCAACTAATTTCATCAAATCAATATTGTGAAATTGTAAGTTGTCTTTGTTTAATTTAAATTCCGTTTGAGGAAAGTAGTAGGTTTGATTAATTAGATCAGAATATTTTGTATTCATTTATATTTCAATATTTTAATTCGTTATTTAAATTTAGTAAATCTATTGCTAAATCTAAAATTCAAACCCTGATATTGGCAAATATAATTTGCAGTTTTTCGTTTTCTGCCTTCGAATATAAAAAAACATCAAAACAAAACGGACTTTTACTATTATAAAAACGGTTCAACAT
>SEBM01000793.1 GCA_004296145.1 Flavobacterium sp. | reverse complement strand
GAAATGTATCTTTATAACCTTTTAATAATCCCTCAAATGAAAAAACCACAAACCGAAATAAAAACATTTTTATTTGCGACATTCTTTTTAACTACCATTTTCAGTTTTGCAAATCATTCAGAAATAAAAAATGATTCCGTAAAAACGAAAACTATTTCATTCAAAATAAAATTAAAATCGAATGAGAAAGTCAAAATAACACCGGCTTCTTTAAAATTCAACAAACATTTTGCTTATAGTTTTACGCTTGATGATGGTTATCGATCGGCTTATTTAACTGCTTTTCCATTATTAAATGGAGGAAAAATAAGCGGCCCAATGATTAACGAATGGAAAAACGATCAAGGCGGAGACGGTTCAACTTCAAAAGGTCTTTTTTATTCAGATGGATTGGGAAATAAAATTCCGTTTAAATTAGGATTAGCTATTAATGGTGGTGCGATTGGAGATTTTTCTGCTTTCCGCGGTCATCTTTCCTGGGCAGAGGTCAAAGAAATGTACAATGCAGGTTGGGATATTTTAAACCACGGTTTTCATCACGCAACCAAACATGGGACAAATTATTTGGCTGAAGTAACAGAAAATTCAAATTCAATAAAGCAGAATTTAGATTTTACAATGTCACATTTTGTAGTTCCCGGCGGAGAAGGCGATGAGAAATATTATTTAGAATATGAAAAAGAAGCACTTAATAATGGACATTTTTCTGTCGCGTCTTATTATGGAAAAGGACCAGTTTATAAAGTAAATTCAAAAATGGATTTGGATAAAATAATTTCTGCGAGAACTTTTGTGCAGAGTTCAAAAGACACAACAAATTTTAAAACAATGGATCGTTATTTAAAAACTATAGATTCTATTGTAAAACAAAAAGATCATGTTTGGTTTAATGAATTTACGCACGGAACAGGAAATGGAAATCTGTGGAGTTTAAGTATGCGTTTTCCAGATTTTAAATATTATATGACTGCGATTGCGGATAAATATGGTGTAAAAGGAGATGATAGTATCTGGATGGCGCCGTGGCAGGAAGTTTACGAATATATTTGGTTGAGAGACAGAATTAAAGTGAGTTACGAACAAAATAATAATGAAGGTGTCGTGTCGATTGAGCTTCCTGAAATTCCTGAAACCTTTAGATATCTCGCTATTTCATTAGTGTTAGAAACTTCTTCAAAATTTGAAATAGAATCAAAATCGACTGATTTTTCAATTTCAGATGACGGAAAGAAAAATCATAAGCTTATTACGATTCAGCTTAAATAATAAAAGCGCCCTTGAAATTATGGGCGCTTTTTTGTTTTAATTAATTTCCTTTTCGTTGTCTTTTATAAAAGTGTCAATGTTTTTTAAATAGGGATCAACAACAATAAGCTGAGGTTTATTTTTGAGTTTGATTATTCCTTTTACTGAATTGTTTTTTATAGAAAAAGAATAGTTCAATAATTTTCCGTTTTCATCATAAACACCAATATCGATTGTGGGATCATTCAAAATTAAAGTTCTTTTTCCGATGGTATTTTCAC
>SEBM01000205.1 GCA_004296145.1 Flavobacterium sp. | reverse complement strand
CACAAATATTAAAACGGGCAATGGTCGAAACGGTTAAAATCTTTCAATTTTTAAATTTTTAAATCATTAAATTATACTCTATATTTGCTATCGAATAAAAAAGAATATGGAACAATTTGTAGTATCGGCCCGTAAATACCGTCCGCAGACATTTAAAGATGTTGTGGGGCAGAAAGCCATTACCAACACGTTGTTAAACGCCATAGAAAGCAATCACCTTGCTTCTGCTCTTTTGTTCACAGGACCTCGTGGAGTTGGAAAAACAACCTGCGCGCGTATTCTGGCGAGAAAAATAAATCAGCCCGGATATGATGATCCAAATGAAGATTTTGCATTCAACGTTTTTGAGTTAGATGCGGCTTCAAACAACTCGGTTGATGATATCCGAAGCCTGATTGATCAGGTTAGGATCCCGCCACAAACCGGACAATACAAAGTGTATATTATTGACGAGGTTCATATGTTGTCTTCGGCTGCTTTTAATGCTTTTCTTAAAACATTAGAAGAACCGCCAAAACATGCTATTTTTATATTAGCGACAACAGAGAAACATAAAATTATTCCAACGATTTTATCCCGTTGTCAGATTTTTGATTTCAAGAGAATTACTGTAAAAGATGCTAAAGAACATTTGGCTGATGTTGCGGCAAGTCAGGGAATCAATTTTGAAGACGATGCTTTGCACATTATTGCTCAAAAGGCAGATGGTGCGATGCGTGATGCTTTGTCTATTTTTGACCGTGTCGTTTCTTTTTGCGGAACAAATCTGACCCGTCAGGCTGTTACCGAAAACCTAAACGTTTTAGATTACGAAACTTATATTTCGATTACCGATTTACTTTTAGAAAATCAGATTCCGGAACTTTTACTGGCTTACAACGATATCCTTGCAAAAGGTTTTGACGGGCATCATTTTATTGCCGGTCTTGCTTCGCATTTCAGAGATTTATTGGTAAGCAAAACTCCGGCTACAATTGCTTTATTAGAAGTAGGCGAACAAGCGCAACAAATGTATGGTGTGCAATCTCAAAAATGTTCTCAGGACTTTTTGTTAAAAGGAATTGATATTGCCAACGATTGCGATTTAAAATACAAATTGAGTCAGAATCAGCGCCTTTTAGTTGAGTTATGTCTGATGCAATTGGCCTCTATCAACTTTGATGGAGAAAAAAAAAAGTTGAGCAATTCATAATTCCTCCGGTTTATTTTAAAAACGGTAGTTATTCTATTGTTGAAATTACAACTGAAAAATCCCAAATTCCAAGCTCTGAAAAGGTAGTTTCAAATACAGAAACAACTGCTGTTGTCAACAAAACTGAAACTGCACCAAAAACGGAGACTGCAGCTACAAACACTCCAGAATCTCCAAAAACCGTAATTGAAAGTACCGGGCCAAAAATTTCTGCTTTTTCATTATCAAGTATTCGCAAGAAAAAAGAATTGGAAGCCAGCAGTAAATCTTTTGTAAAACCTGCTTCAGCAACTTTACCTACGGAAGAATTTAATGAAACCGATATGTTGCTGCAATGGAATAAATATGCACAGCGTTTAGGAGAAAAAGGTTTCAAGATTATGGAATCGTTGCTATTGATTAACGATCCAACTTTGAACGGAACAGTTATTACACTTGAGTTACCAAACGAAGGTTCTAAATTAGATTTTGAAAGCCAGCTAAACGGTCTTTTAGGACATTTAAAAGGACATCTTCACAATCATGACATTACGATTGAAGTTGTCGTAAATGAAACTATAGAAACCAAACGTAGTCTTAATGATCAGGACAGATATAATCGTCTTTTAGAAATCAATCCAAACATTGAACTTTTGCGTTCTACATTTGGATTGGATTTGAATGCTTAAATTATTTATTTAGGAATCCCAAATTATACACCTTTTGCAGCCATTTTTCTTTTTGAACATCTGTAGCATTTTTTATGATTCCAATATAAGTCACTTTTACAGGATTTACTCCACAGAATTGCAATACTGATTTTTTTAACTGATTTACACTCGGTCTTCCAAAAAACAAGCTGTAATACCAGCCCGGCTGATCTAAAGTCTTGATTATGTGGGCGCTTTTTCCTTTTAAAAGTTTGTCCCACCAAACAGAATTTTCTCTGTATTGAAATGCCATTCCGGGTAAAAACAAACGGTCGATAAATCCTTTTGTAATTGCAGGAAGTCCGCCCCACCACACGGGATGTATCCAGACCAAATGATCTGCTCTTTGGATTTTCTGCCAGGATTCAAGTAAATCCGGTTCTAGTTCGGTTCTTTTCTGATAACCAAACTTTAGATTAGGATTGAAATCTAAATCGGCAATTGTAATTGTTTCTACCTCTGCTCCGGAAGCAATTGAACCGTTTTTATAAGATTCGGCAATTCCGAAATTAAAGCTTTCAGGATTCGGGTGTCCGTTAATGATTACTATCTTTTTCATGACTATATTTTTTTCAAAAATAGTATTACAATGAAAAATTTTACCGGACAAATGTCCTATAAAACAGCTTTACGAATTCTGCTTAAATGTCGTGGTGTAACACCCAAATAGGAAGCTAAATATTGCAACGGAATGAGCTGAATGTATTTTTGATGATTCAGAAAAAGTTCTTCATAACGTTGTGTGCCAGATAATTTCTGAAAAGAAACCATCCTTTTTTGAAGATCTACGTATTGCATTTCGGCAATCTTCCTGCCTATTTCCTGCCATGAAGAAGATGATTTGTATAGGTTTTCCAAATCCTCTCTTTTTAATACCTGCAAGTCTGTATCTGTTATCGCCTGAATATTTTCTCCGGCTATTTCCTGAGTTATAAAACTGGAATAAGAACCCATAAATTCGTTCTCAAAAGCAAAACAGTTTGTAATTTCATCTCCATTATGATTAAAGAAATAGGAACGCAAAATTCCCTTTTCTATAAAAACGATTTCATTAGAAACCTGATCTTCTCTGGACAAAAAGTCGCCTTTTTTGAGTGTACGATACGAAATTAAATCTTCAAGCTGAATTAATTCTTCCGGTGCTAATTTTTTTATGGATTGAAAAACAGCATTCATCGTTAATGATTTGAAAAAACTCTTTCGATTCTTTTATCCGGAACAAGCCATATCAGTGCTACAATTACATAACAGGAACCTGATATCCATTGGCTGTAAAATGCAGAGATGATTCCGATAATATTTAAAACTGCAGAAATTTTTCCTTTTACATCTTTGTTAAGGGCTTTGGCTAAAAGCGAATCTTTCCCTTCTATATCAAGCACTATTTTTTGAAGAATAATGTAGGCAATAGCACATCCTAGTAAAATCATACCATAAAGTGCCAACGGAGCGCTTGCAAAATTGTGTTCGCCTACCCAACCCGTAGAAACCGGAATAAGAGATAACCAGAACAATAAATGTAAATTGCTCCAAAGTATTTTTCCGTTTACTTTTGATAAACCGTGAAGTAAATAGTGGTGGTTGTTCCAATAAATTCCAACATAAACAAAACTTAAAACATAACTTAAAAACTTAGGAATAAGTGGTTTTAAATCGGCAAATTCAATGCCGTGAGGCACTTTAATTTCCAAAATCATAATGGTTATTATAATTGCCAGTACACCATCACTAAAGGCTTCAAGTCTGGTTTTGTTCATTTGTTTGGATGATTTTAAAGTATATCAATTATTTTAAAAACAATACCTACAAGGTTTTGAAAACCTTGCAGGAACACGAATTATTTTAGGTACAAATTAAATTTTACCGTAATACATTGCTTTTACGATTCCGTCAGAAAGTCCGATTTTCGGAACGTAGATTTGTCTTGCGCCACTCCATTTCATGGCATTAAGGTAAATTCTTGTCGCGTGTATAATTACGTCGGCACGGTCAGAGTTCAGTCCTAATTCTGCAATTCTTTGTTCGTAAGTCAATGAATTTAAAAAGGCATATTGTGAATTGATGTAAATGTACGAAAGCGGTTTTTCCTGTTGTTTTCCGGACATTTTAAATAATTTATTGATATTTCCTCCGGATCCAATAAGCGTAACTTCATCATAATCTGCCGTATTGGTTTTTATCCATTTTTCGATTTCATCCCAAACTACATCGTGAACCATGTTGTTCAATAAACGAACTGTACCGGCTTTGAACGATCTTGAATTCACCAACTTTCCATCAGAAAATAAAGTAAATTCCGTACTTCCACCTCCAACATCTACAAAAAGATAGGTTTCGTCTGTTTTTAATAAATGATGTAAATCCGTTGAAGCAATGATGGCTGCTTCTTTTTTACCGTCAATAATTTCGATTTTTATGTCGGCTTTTTTCTTGATTAAGGCGACAACTTCTTTTGCATTATAGGCTTCACGCATTGCAGAAGTTGCAAATGCCATATAACGCTCTACTTTATGTACTTTCATCAAAAGGTTAAATGCTTTCATGGCATCAACCATTCGATCTATATTTTCTTCTGAAATTTCTCCTACTGTAAAGGCATCCTGTCCCAAACGGATTGGCACACGAACAAGTGAACTTTTATTGAACTGTGGTTCTTTGCCATCTTGTTCTACAACATTCGATATCAGCAGCCTCATGGCATTTGATCCGATATCTATTGCTGCATATTTTCTTATATTAATCATGCTCCGTTATGATTTGAATTTGGTTTTTGTTAGGTATTAATTATTTTTTCAGGTATTATCTCGAGTGCATCAATCTTTGCCTGATAATATTTATAAGTTTCAAGCTGCGCCCTAAATGGAGCATGATGATTTCGTGGCTTGTACTTATTATCTAATTTATAAGAATGATATCTCACTTTTACATTCCCTTTCCAAGCAATATTAAAATTGTCGATTAGTTCTTTTTTAATTTCAAGATCATAAATCGGGCAAGTAACTTCTACTCTTCCGTCAAGATTTCTTGTCATAAAATCTGCCGATGAAATGTATACTTCGGTTAAACCGGCATTTCCAAAAATATATACCCTTGAATGTTCCAGATAATTATCTACAATACTTATTGCTTCAATATTTTCACTCATTCCCGGTATTCCCGGAATTAACGAACAAATTCCTCTGATCTGAAGCTGGATTTTCACTCCCGCATTGCTTGCTTCGTATAATTTATCAATCATTTTAAAATCTGATAAACTATTCATCTTTAGTTTTATGTGTGTTTTTCTACCGGCTAAAGCATGCAAAATTTCGCGGTCTATTAATTTTATAAATTTTGTTCTTGTATAATGTGGTGATACAATTAAATGTTTGTATCGGTGCACTCTGTAATTGATATCGAAGAACTCAAATATTTTAGAAATGTCTTTCAGAATTCCCTGATGACAGGTTAAAAGAGTTACATCTGTGTATATTTTTGCTGTAGACTCGTTAAAGTTTCCTGTTGAAACAAAGCCATAACGACGTGTTTTTCCATCTTCAACTCTTTCAATAACACATATTTTACTGTGTACTTTTAAGCCTTTGATTCCAAAAATAAGCTCAATTCCTTCGGTCTGCATTTGTTCTGCATACGAAATATTGCTGGCTTCGTCAAAACGCGCCTGAAGCTCAATCTGAACGGTTACTTTTTTACCGTTTTTGGCTGCATTGATTAAGGAACTAATAATCTGCGAATTTTTGGCCAGACGGTATAAAGTAATTTTTATACTGGTCACTTTTGGATCCAACGCCGCTTCACGCAAAAACTTAGTCAAATAAGCAAACGACTGATAAGGTGCATGTACCAAATAATCTTTTTTGCTGATTTTCTCCAGAATACTTCCTCCAAGACTTAAACCCGGAATTGGTAACGGATCATTGGTTTTATATAACAGATCATATCTTCCTAAATTTGGAAAATCCATATAATCACGACGATTATGATATCTTCCTCCCGGAATAATACTATCTGTTTCTACGATTTTCATTTTATCTAAGAAGAAACGTAACGTATCGTTTTCGATTAAACTATCGTAAATAAAACGAACTGGCTCTCCTATTCGTCTGTCTTTTACAGATGTAGCAATTTTTTCGAGCATACTTTTACTCAAATCACTGTCAATATCCAATTGCGCATCACGCGTGATTTTGATCATGTGAGCCGAAACGCTTTTATAATCGAATATATTGAAGATGCTTTTGAGGTTATAACGAATAACATCATCAATTAAAATAACATATTGTTTGTCATCGTGTGACGGCAATACAACAAATCTGTTTATTGTTTTCGGAATTTCAATTACGGCATATCGAACCTCATCATTGGTATTCATTTCTAAACGAATGGCCAAGTATCCTAAAGTATCTTTCAAAACCGGAAATTCGGCCAGATCATTCAATATAATCGTAACCAGTTCAGGGCTTAATTTTTGAATGAAAAAGTTTTTCAGAAAGCTTTCCTGATCTTTTGTTATCTGATCTTCGTTGATAATAAAGATGTTTTCTGCTTCTAACTCTGCTTCTATATTTCCTAAAATACGTAAGCTTTCTGATTGTTGCTGAATAACAATTTCTGTAATATCCTTGATTAACTGATGGGCAGAAACTCCGCCTAAATATTTTTCTCCAGAAATACCGGATAGACTTAATCTCCTGATCGCGGCATAACGAACTCTAAAAAATTCATCTAAATTATTGGAAAAAATTCCAACAAAACGCAATCTGTCTAAAAGTGGAACTGTATTGTCTCCAGCTTCCTGAAGCACTCTTGCATTAAACGCTAACCAACTTTTTTCTCTATCGATATATTTCTGCTCGTACACTGTATTTATTTTAGGTCTTTGGGGAAAATCGTTTTTTGGGTTTTACCTTTACTGATATTATCCCAGCTTTCTGCATCAAATTTAAGTGATACAAATCCGGAAGTGGGAACATTATCGATAAAAACATCCCCAAATTTATTAACAAAATTTGTAATAGCCTCGTTATGTCCAAAAAGAATAACGCTTTCGAAACTATTATCACATGATTTGATAACTTTTTCGAGGTGCCTGTCATCAAAAGTATAAAGGTCATCTCTGTAAACGATGCTTTCTATGGGATATGATATATTCTGAGCAAAAATAAGCGCGGTTTCTGAAGCTCGTGCGGCCGTGCTGCTCCAGATAATATATGTTTTAGGAAGGTATTTAGCAATATTTGACGATACCTGATGGGCATCTGAGATTCCCCTTTTCATTAAAGGTCTGTCAAAATCTTTTAAAGGCGCTTCCCAACTTGATTTTGCATGTCGTATTAAAATTAAATTTTTCATAAGTAGAAGGATTTAGAACATCATAAAAGAG
>SEBM01000204.1 GCA_004296145.1 Flavobacterium sp. | reverse complement strand
ATTTGCGTATGCGTCTGTTGATTCCAAAAGAATATACAAGTTTAAAAAACTTAAACCCTTTTGGCATCAGAAACCAAAAGGGTTTTTTTATTCCGTTTGGCAGCTTAACAAAAAAGTAAAAGATTAATAAAGATAATAACACACAACTGAACTAAAACTTAATATCATGAAAACAACAAACTACTTAACAAGAGCATTTTCTAAATTGAAAAACAAAACCAAAAGAAACAATCCGCCACCGCCAATAAACGAATTGATTCACCCAAGTTTTGGAATGACCGAAACAGATAAAAATGCAGAAAAAAAAGCACCAAATTCATTATTGTTTTTGATGTACTCTAAAGAAAATGAAACACTTTTCATCTAAATCGAAAAGGCTGACCAAATAAGGTAAAACCTGCTTAATTTTACTGGGCATAACGTTCGGTAATTTTTTGCGTACAATAGTTTTTCGTTTGAATTATATTCAGAGATTTGAAGATTTGATTCAGATAAATTTGCTTGTTTAAGAAAATAGTAGTTAATTTGCACCGTTAAGTTCAGAAACGTATTGAAATGTTATAAAGAAAGGACGAGGGATTAGACCCGATGAATCCTTAGCAACCCTTCGTTAATTCGAAGAAGGTGCTGCATTCTACCACGCCCAAACGTGGAAAGATAACAACAAGAATCTGTCTGGTTTCGCCTGGACTTTCTTTCTAATATTTCCAGATACAAATCAATAATACAACAGATTTGAAATTGGAAAATATACCAAACCCTATAAACATACAAAATTTCACCACAGAAAATGGTGCGCTTTATCATACATTACCTTTAAGCTTTACGCTTGCAGGTTTGCCATTGCATAGTGCCCCAATTGTTCTGGTTAATCATGCCCTGACCGGAAATGCTGAGGTTACAGGAGAAAATGGCTGGTGGAGTGATTTGATAGGAAACGGAAAAACTATTGATACCAACATTTATACCGTATTGGCATTTAATGTTCCCGGCAACGGAACGGACTCTTTTATCATCGAAAATTACCAGGACTTTACCACAAGGGATATCGCCAGAATTTTTATAAAAGGACTTGAATTTTTAAATATAAACCAGGTTCATGTTATAATAGGAGGTTCTGTCGGCGGCGGAATTGCCTGGGAAATGCTGGCTTTAGAACCAAAAATCACAGAGCATTTAATTCCGATTGCAACAGACTGGAAATCGACCGACTGGATGATTGCCAATTGTTTTTTACAGGAACAAATCCTGAACAATTCATCAAAACCAATCGAAGACGCCAGAGTTCATGCCATGCTGTGTTACCGATCTCCGGAATCTTTCAAAGAAAAATTTCAACGTACAATCAATTCAAATCTTTCTGTTTTTAATATCGAAAGCTGGTTGGCGCATCACGGAGAAAAATTACAAAAGAGATATCAATTATCATCATACAAACTGATGAACCAATTGCTCAAAACCATAGATATTACCAGAAATAACGATGATTTTGAAACATTGATGTCTAAAACAAACGCGTCGATTCATATAATCGGAATCAATTCGGACTTGTTTTTTACACCAAAAGAAAATCGCGAAACTTATGAGGAATTAAAAAAGTTTAAAGACAATGTTTTTTACAGCGAAATAGATTCGGTTCACGGACATGACGCTTTTTTAATCGAGTACAAACAATTAGACCATTTACTTGCCGATATTTTTAAGGCAGAAACAATAAGAAGATAAAATGAAAGTATTAAAATTTGGAGGTAAATCATTATCAAACGGAGAAGGGCTAAACAAAGTTGTCTCAATTATTACAGATAAAGTAAATCAGGGCGAACAAATTGCCGTAGTTGTTTCTGCACGCGGAAATGCTACAGATGAACTGGAATTTATTTTGACAATTGCTGCAAAAAATGGCAGTTATAAAGAATTATTAGAGAACTTTAAAAAATATCAGATTTCAGAATATCCACAAGTTGATTTATCAGAAGAATTTACTATTCTGGATAAACTTTTTGAAGGAGTAAGTTTGATTGGTGATTACAGCAATAAAATTAAAGATCAGATTCTTTCAAAAGGAGAATTGCTTTCGGCTAAATTATTGACTGCAATTTTGATTGAAAAAGGAATTCCTGCCAATTTTGTTGACACCAGAACGTTGCTAAAGACCGATTCGAAATTTGGTGATGCGCAACCGCTTGAACAACTTTCTAAGAAAAATGTTATCAATTATTTTAAAGAACATAACGGGAAAACTGTAAATATTGTAACCGGTTTCATTGGTTCAAACAACAACAACGACACAACAACACTAGGAAGAAACGGAAGTAACTACACCGCTTCTTTGATTGCCAATTACCTAAACGCAGAAGAGCTTCAGAACTTTACACACGTTGACGGAATTTATACTGCAAATCCTGATCTGGTTGCCGATGCTAAAAAAATCGAATATTTATCTTTTAATGAAGCTAATGAGCTTGCCAACTTTGGAGCGACAATTTTGCACGCCAAAACGATAATTCCGTTACTAGAAAAAAATATTCCGTTACGAATTTTAAATACATTCAATCACGAAAACAGAGGAACATTAATCACTTCTGATTCAAGTAAAGAAGGAATCAAAACACTTTCTGTTTTAGAAAACGTTTCTTTGGTAAATCTTGAAGGAAGAGGATTACTTGGAAAAGCGGGAGTTGATGCCCGAATTTTTAAAGTAATGGGCGATCATAATATCAGTGTAAGTATCATTTCGCAAGGATCTTCAGAAAGAGGAATCGGATTGGTTGTAGCGACAGAAAAAGCAACAACTGCAATGGTTGAGTTAGAAAAAGAGTTCGAAAATGACTTTTATTCTAAAGATGTAAACCAGATTACAGTAACCGATAATGTATCGGTAATTTCGATTATTGGCCAGGACTTGAGTACTTTTCATAAACCTTACACCGCTTTAATCAAAAATAAAATAGTTCCGATATTATTTAATAACACCGTTACGGGCAAAAACGTGAGTTTGGTTGTTAAAAAAGAGGAATTAAACAAAGCCCTGAATGTTATTCACGGAGAGATTTTTGGAGTTTCTAAAAAAATCAACATCGCGATTTTTGGTCACGGATTAGTAGGAGGAACTTTGATCAATCAAATCTTAGAATCGACAGCGGCAATTGAAAAACGCAAAGGAATTAAGCTAAATGTTTTTGCTATTGCGAATTCTAAAAAAGTACTTTTAAATAAATATGGTGTAACTTCAGACTGGAAAAACGAAATCCAAAAAGAAGGACAAGCTTATACAATTAATGATGTTATCGCCTACGCGAATGAGCACCATTTAGAAAACTTAATTGCAATTGACAATACAGCAAGTGCATCATTCGTAGAGAATTATATTTCTTTAATTGAAAGCAGTTTCGACTTGATTTCTTCAAATAAAGTTGCCAATACATTAAGCTATGGTTTTTATAAAGAAATCAGAAAATCTTTGGCAGAAAACCAGAAAAATTATTTGTACGAAACCAATGTTGGTGCCGGATTGCCATTAATTGACACCATAAAATTATTACACCTTTCGGGTGAAAATATCACGAAAATAAAAGGAGTTTTCTCCGGAACGCTGAGTTATTTATTCAATAATTTTTCTGCTAAAGATGTTCCGTTTAGTGAAATATTAAAAGAAGCAATCGACAACGGATATACAGAACCAGATCCGCGTGAGGATTTATGCGGAAATGATGTGGGAAGAAAATTATTGATTCTGGCAAGAGAATTAGATTTACAGAATGAGTTTGAAGAAATTTCAATTCAAAACCTGATTCCGGAACATTTACGTGAAGGGAATGTTTCTGATTTCTTGACGAAATTAAAAGAATTTGACCCGATTTACGAAAAAGTAAAAGCCGATCAAAAACCAAATCACGTTTTAAGATACATCGGAGAATTGTCTGGAGATCTTCAAAATGATAAAGGAGTTTTAGAAGTAAAATTAGTTTCTGTTCCTTCAGATACAGCCTTAGGCGGATTAAAAGGTTCAGATTCATTCTTCGAAATTTACACAGAATCTTACGGAGACAGACCAATCGTAATTCAGGGAGCCGGTGCAGGTTCTGCAGTTACAGCGAGAGGAGTTTTTGGAGATATTTTGAGATTGTCGGATAAGGAGTAATTTTACAGAGAAAATTTTTAGTATAAAAAATATGAATAAAACTTACTTGGTATTCTTTTTCGCGTTATTTATTGTTGGATGTAATAATGATGATAAAGATGTTAAAGACGAAGAAATAACATATCCTTCAACTTTAGAATTGACTCAATATGAAATTACAGAAAACGTTAGGATTTTTACTAAAGACGGTGAGGTAAAAGATCAAAAAGTAATTAATAAATTTATAAACGAAGGATTTGGGCATAATATATTTCAACCAAAAGGATATTCTTCAAATTTTGAAAAAGCAAATGTAATTAATTATAAAAGTCAAGATAGTGCAGTGTTTAATTGGGGAACATTTAAAGAAAAATTAGCAGTCAAAAAAGTAGGAAACGAAATTTATTTTTCTCCAAAAGATACAGTGACGTTTTTTACCAATGAAGAAAGTTTACTTAGTTTTATTGGTCAAATGGGAAAATATAAGCCGTACTATAAATTTACATTTGTACCGGCTAATCCTCCGGGACATGTTGTAAAGCGCTATAGTTCCTTCGTAGCTTCAGGAAATGCAAACAAATTGACTTTTAACTGTATGAGCTACAGCGTTATATTGCAAAGAAATATGATGGTGTACGGTATGAGCGAAAATATTATTTATAATAATGGATTTGATAATAATGTTCTTTCTCAATTGCGCAATGGTGATACATTGGCTTTACAGAATACAAAACTAATTTTTGAGAAAATTAAAAATTAGCTTAATTAAACAAAAAACAAAAAACAACAACAATGAAAGTAACCTTAAACAGAGTAAACGACGCTTTTCATTTTAAAGTAAAAAATGAGCGCGGACATATAGTTGACGTTGACAGCAGAGCCGAATTTGGAGGAAGTGATTTAGGTGCAAGTCCAATGGAATTAGTATTAATGGGAGTTGCGGGATGCAGCGCTATCGATATGATTTCGATCCTAAAAAAACAGCGTCAGGAAATCACTTCTTTTAATGCTGAGGTCGAAGGAACACGCGTTCAGATAGACGAAGCAAAACCTTTTAAAGAAATTGATGTGGTTTTCTATTTAGAAGGCGATATCGTTCCGGAAAAAGCACAGCGTGCCGCACAGCTTTCTTTCGAAAAATACTGTTCAGTCGCAAAAACAGTTGAACCAACCGCAACAATTAAATACAAAGTTGTCCTGAACAACGAACAATTATAAAATTAGAAAATGAGTCAATTTGAGAATTAGATAATTCTTTTATGACTTAGTAAAAATTCATATAAATCCTTTGTGAAATTTTACAAGAAATCGAATTTGTGCTAATTAGTGCAATTCGTGTTAAAATAAAAAAACAACACAATGAATACAGAAGAATTTGGTTTTGAAACACAAGCCATTAGAACACAATTAGAAAGATCGCAGTATCTAGAGCATTCGGTGCCATTATACTTATCGTCAAGTTTTGTATTTGAGGATGCCGAAGATATGCGCGCTTCATTTACAGAAGAAAAAGAAAGAAACATTTACAGCCGTTTCAGCAATCCAAACACAACCGAGTTTGTAGACAAAATCTGCAAAATGGAAGGTGCAGAATCTGGTTATGCTTTTGCAACCGGAATGGCAGCGGTTTACTCAACATTTGCAGCATTATTAAATTCAGGAGATCATATCGTTTCTGCAAGCAGTGTTTTTGGTTCTACGCATGCTTTGTTTATGACTTATTTTCCAAAATGGAATATCGAAACTTCTTATTTTGAGATCAGTAAACCAGAAACTATCGAGAGTTTTATTAAACCAAATACTAAAATCTTATACGCAGAATCACCAACAAATCCTGGTGTAGATGTAATTGATTTAGAATTATTAGGACAGATTGCCAAAAAACACAATTTGATTTTAATTATCGATAACTGTTTTGCAACGCCATATTTACAGCAGCCAATTAAATTTGGAGCAGATTTGGTAATACATTCGGCAACCAAATTAATCGACGGACAAGGCCGTGTTTTAGGTGGAGTTACTGTTGGAAGCGAAGATTTAATCAGACAGATTTATTTGTTTTCGAGAAATACTGGTCCGGCTTTATCACCATTTAATGCCTGGGTTTTATCAAAAAGTTTAGAGACATTGGCTGTTCGTGTAGACAGACATTGTGAAAATGCTTTGAAAGTGGCTGAATTTTTAGAAAGTCACCCAAATGTAAACAGTGTAAAATATCCGTTTTTAAAATCGCACCCTCAATATGAGATTGCAAAAAAACAAATGAAAGCCGGAGGAAATATTATTGCTTTTGAAATTAAAGGCGGAATCGAAGCAGGAAGAAAATTCCTTGATGCCATTCAGCTTTGCTCGTTATCAGCAAATATTGGAGATACGAGAACAATTGTAACTCATCCTGCGTCAACAACACACAGTAAATTGTCTGAAGAAGATCAATTGGCAGTGGGAATTACACAAGGATTAGTGAGAGTTTCTGTTGGTTTGGAAACTGTAGAAGACGTTATTGCCGATTTGAAGCAGGCTTTGTCTTAAACATATTTTTATAAAAAATTAAAGGGCTATTTATTAATAGCCCTTTTTTAATATCTGAAATTTAGTTTTAAAATTTACAATTATGTTAAAACCAAGATTGCTTATTTTATCTGATTTATTTGGAGGTGAAAATCCAAATTGGTTACATTATTATACAGAAATATTAGAACCCAATTTTGATATTCAATATTATGACGTTCTTCAGTTGGCAGGTATTTTATCAGACGGTAATGAAACTAACATTCATAATCTGTTCATAAATGGCGGAATAGACAATGCCGTTGATACTCTGTTGTTTCAGGAAAAAGAAAAAGTTTCAGTTTTAGGATTTAGTGTCGGAGGAACAATTGCATGGAAAGCTGCTTTAAAGGGATTAAAAACAGATCGGCTAATTGCAGTTTCTTCAACAAGATTACGTTTTGAAACGGAAGTTCCTGACTGTAAAATCAAGTTGTATTTTGGAGAAAATGATTTTAATGCTCCGAATTTAAAATGGTTTTCTGCTTTAAAAATTTCATATGAATTTTTAAAAGATCAGCATCATCAAATGTATTCAGAACAAAAAAATGCTGTTTTTATTTGTAAAAATATTTAGATTAATTTTTCCTGTTTTTCAT
>SEBM01000203.1 GCA_004296145.1 Flavobacterium sp. | reverse complement strand
ATAAAAGGTAAAATTTATGAAAAGTAAAAATGTAAAAATGATTTATTTTTACACTATAATTATTTTAAACTAAACAAATAGAAATGGATTGGATAACTGCCAGAGAATTTGAAGATATAACCTATAAAAAATGTAACGGAGTTGCAAGAATAGCTTTTAACAGACCAAATGTTAGAAACGCTTTTCGTCCAAAAACGACTTCAGAACTATATCAGGCCTTTTATGACGCACAGGAAGACACTTCGATAGGAGTGGTTTTGCTTTCTGCAGAAGGACCATCTACAAAAGATGGCGTTTATTCTTTTTGCAGCGGTGGTGATCAAAATGCCCGCGGACATCAGGGTTATGTTGGAGAAGATGGTCAGCATCGTTTAAATATTCTGGAGGTTCAGCGTTTAATTCGTTTTATGCCAAAAGTAGTCATTGCCGTAGTTCCGGGTTGGGCTGTAGGCGGCGGACACAGTTTGCATGTTGTTTGCGATATGACTTTGGCAAGTAAAGAACATGCTATTTTTAAACAAACCGATGCAGATGTAACCAGCTTTGACGGCGGTTACGGATCAGCTTATCTAGCCAAAATGGTAGGACAGAAAAAAGCCCGTGAAATTTTCTTTTTAGGCAGGAATTATTCTGCTCAGGAAGCAATGGATATGGGAATGGTAAATGCCGTAATCCCTCACGATGAGCTGGAAGATACTGCTTATGAATGGGCTCAGGAAATACTTCAGAAATCTCCAACTTCTATAAAAATGCTGAAATTTGCCATGAACCTGACAGACGACGGAATGGTTGGTCAACAGGTTTTTGCCGGAGAAGCAACACGTTTGGCTTACATGACAGAAGAAGCAAAAGAAGGAAGAAATGCCTTTTTGGAAAAAAGAAAACCAAATTTCGGAGAAAATAAATGGCTTCCATAAATATTTTAGATTTCAGAATTCAGATTTTAGATTGAAGCTAAACTCTGAATTCTAAAATTTTAATCTAAAATCTAAACTCAAAAATCTAAAATTTAAATAAATGAAACATTGGATTGAAGCCGCCAGATTGCGCACATTGCCTTTATCAGTTTCCGGTATTATAGTAGGTAGTATTTATGCACTATCCAACCCAACAGAAACCATAAATACCCCAACAGAAGTTTTTAGCTGGAAAATTTTTGGTTTTGCACTTTTAACAACACTTGGTTTACAGGTTTTATCCAATTTCGCAAATGATTACGGAGATGGTGTAAAAGGAACAGATAATGAAGACAGAGTTGGGCCAAAAAGAGCAATTCAGAGTGGTGTAATTACACCGCAAGCCATGAAAAAGGCAATCATAATCACTTCAGTGTTAACACTATTATCAGCAATAACTTTAATTTATTTTGCTTTTGGCGAATCAAATTTCGGCTATTCAATCTTTTTCCTTTTACTTGGAATAGCAGCGATAGCTTCGGCAATTCGTTATACAGTAGGAAATTCAGCTTACGGATACAAAGGATTTGGAGACGTATTCGTTTTCGTTTTCTTCGGATTGGTTAGTACTTTGGGCGTTAACTTTTTATATTCAAAAGAAGTAGATCCAATTTTAATTTTGCCTGCCATTTCAATTGGTTTATTAAGCGTTGGTGTTTTAAATCTGAACAATATGCGCGATGAGGAATCAGATAGAAAATCAGGAAAAAACACAATTGTAGTTCAAATTGGTGGCAAAAAAGCAAAAACTTATCATTTTACTTTGATCATTACTGCAATGGTTTTGGTCTTACTTTTTGCTGTTTTAAGCGATTATCGTTTTGACCAATACTTATTTTTACTGGCTTATATGCCGTTAACAAAACATTTAATTACCGTTTATAAGAATCAGGAACCAAAACTGTTGGATCCGGAATTAAAAAAATTAGCATTAAGTACTTTTTTACTTTCATTGCTGTTAACGATCTGTATGATCTCATTATTCTCAGATATTATTGTAAATCTCTTCTTAGGCGGAAGATAACATTAGTTCAACTTTAAACATTTCAAAATGAAAATCACTTTTTACGGACACGCCTCTTTAGGAATAGAAGTTGGAGGAAAACATATTATTGTAGACCCTTTTATTACCGGAAATCCGCAGGCTGCGGCAATCGACATAAATACTTTAAAAGCCGATTATATTTTACTTACACACGCACATGGCGATCACGTTCTGGACGTAGAAGCTATTGCTAAAAATACAAATGCAGTAATTGTTTCTAATGCAGAAATAACAAGTTACTACGCAAAATTAGGTTTCAATGCACACCCGATGAATCACGGTGGAAGCTGGAAATTTGATTTCGGAAAAGTAAAATATGTAAACGCAATTCACTCAAGTTCTTTTCCTGATGGAAGTTACGGAGGGAATCCCGGAGGTTTTGTAATCGAAGGCGAGCATAAAAACATTTATATTGCCGGAGATACAGCGCTTACTTATGATATGAAATTAATTCCGTTGAGAACTAAACTTGATTTGGCAATTCTTCCAATCGGAAACAATTTTACAATGGATGTCGAAGATGCAATTATTGCTTCAGACTTTATAGAATGCGATAAAATCCTGGGTTATCACTTTGATACTTTTGGTTATATAGAAATTAATCATGAAGATGCAATCCGTAAATTTTTCAATAAAGGAAAAGATTTAATGCTTCTTCAAATAGGAGAATCAATAGAATTATAATTTATGAAGAGCGGGGCGAGTGATTCGTTACCAATAAAATTAGGAAATGGACAACACAACTTATATTTGTGAATGCTGTGGTCAACAACACGAAGGATGGCCGTCACTCGCATATAGTTCACCAAATAATTATTACTGGCTTTCTGAAGAAGAAAAAGAAGAGATAGCGGTTATAGATGAAGATTTTTGTGTCATCAAATATCCTGATGGAGAAGTTGCCAGATTCATACGTTGTGTATTATTCCAGAAAGTAAATGATCATTGTGAGGATTTAGAATATGGTTTATGGGTTTCTCTGAGCGAAAAAAGTTTTGAAGATTATCTTGAAAATTTTGACAACGAGAATCATGAAACACAATATTTTGGATGGTTAAGTAATAACATAAGCGGATATGAATTTTCTAAAAGTATTCCAACCACCGTTGTAACTCAAAAAGGAAACAACAGACCTGTAATTTTTCCCCACGATGATTTTGATCACCCTTTTGTAAAAGATTTTTATAATGGAATTTCCAAGGAAGAGGCTGAGAAAAGAATTCAAAATATGATGAATCCTACCAAATAAAATTCATAAATATGACTCTTAGAAAATTAGTTTTATTCTTTTCGATTATTTCTTTTTATAGTTCTTATGCTCAAAAAGACGGTTATTGGGACAAGGAACGTGCTACAACAAGAGAATTTCTGGTTTCTGCGGGTGACCGAATTACTGTAAATACAGAAGATTTGCCAGTTGGAACTACCGAAATTGTTTACAGAGTTACACTTTTAGACAAAAATCAGGAAATGACAAATAGCCTGGTTTCTGTACTAAAAGCGATTCCGGATCCTTATGGAATTGGTCAGGGTTCTGCCGGGGCTGTTTTTTTAATGTCTAAAATTTCCGGAGATGATGAATGTACGTATTCCATTTTTACATCAAACGAAGAAGCAAAAAAATATGTGGCAGACGGAAAAACAGATGGAGCCTGTTTTGTGCAGTCTGAGCCGGTAAGCAAAGATGCCAAAAGATTATCGTTGGACAAATCATCTTGTCTGAAACAAAATACAACAACAATCTGGTTTGGTTTTGAAAGCAAAAACTGGATTTTGAGCCAAAAAATTGTTCTTGAAGTTGTGCCGTGGGTGGATACAAAACTAAACCGAGGTTGGAACCAGGATAATAAAAATGAAATTATAAGTTTATGCAAAACATCCACAATGGCTCAGAAAATGGCCAATTCTGATGATTTTTGTGTTTGCATTTTAAACAAAATCATAAAACAATATCGTTATTCTGAATTTCAGAAATTATTACCGATTGAAAAAAACAAAGTCTATAAAGATTTTGGAAATGCCTGTTATAATGACGCTGACATTTCTAAAAACGTTTATAATGATTTGAGAACTCAAATAGCAACTTTAATCAAACTGCAAAAATACAACGAAGCTATTCCAAAATTAAACACGATTATTAATGATGGAAAAGCTACTGCGTTGGATTACAGCTCCATTGGTTATTGCTACATTTTGACCAAACAATATGCAAAAGCAATTAAAACTTTGCAGGAAGGCGAAAAACTTGATGACACAGAACTATTGGTAAAACTAAATCTTGCTCACGTTTATCTTTTAAACGACGATTATAGTGCAGCAAAATCGATTTACAAAAAATACCAAAATCAAAACGTAACTGATAGTCTAAGCTGGACAGACAAAACCAAATTGGATTTTGCAACTTTTCAAAAAGCCGGAATACAATCTAAAGATTACGAAAAAGTACTAAAGCTTTTCTAAAAAAAAACTCAGTATCTCTGAAACTTAGCAACTTAGAACCTTAAAAAAATGCTCGCCACATACCACAAATACATGCTCGAATTTAAGCGTCCGTCGGGAACGTCGAGAGGTATTATGACTGAAAAAGAAACCTGGTTTATTGTTTTAGAACAAAACGGTAAAAAAGGAATAGGCGAGTGCGGTATTTTGAGAGGATTAAGTGCCGATGATCGTGATGATTATGAAGAAAAACTAAAATGGGCATGTGAAAATGTTCACTTAGGAGAAACAGCACTTTGGGAAGCTTTACTGGAATTTCCTTCTATTCAATTCGGAATAGAAATGGCTTTTTTATCATTAAAAAGTGAAAATCCTTATTTGTTATTTCCGTCTGGTTTTACGAATAATTCAAAATCAATTGCAATTAATGGTTTAGTTTGGATGGGAGAAGCTTCCTTCATGAAAGAGCAAATTGAAGAAAAACTGGCAGATGGTTTTAATTGCATAAAACTTAAAATTGGTGCCATTGATTTTCAAAAAGAATTAGAATTATTACAATTTATAAGGAACCATTTTTCAGCTGAAAAGATAGAAATAAGAGTTGATGCCAATGGCGCTTTTGCTTTAGACGAAGCTTTAGATAAACTCAATCAACTTCATAAATTTCAATTACATAGTATCGAACAGCCAATTAAAAAAGGCAATCAGGAAGCAATGTCAGATTTGTGTAAAGTCACACCTTTCCCAATTGCTTTAGATGAAGAATTAATTGGTGTTTTTTCATTCGAAGAAAAAGAAAAACTGTTGCAGAAAATCAAACCTCAGTATGTTATTTTAAAACCAAGTTTTATTGGAGGTTTCAGAGGAACTCAGGAATGGATCACGCTTGCAGATAAATACAATATTGGCTGGTGGATCACTTCTGCTTTAGAAAGTAATATTGGACTTAATGCTATTGCACAATGGACATTTTTGCAAAATTCAAAAATGCCACAAGGTCTAGGGACAGGAGCGCTTTATACCAATAATTTTGATTGTCCTCTGGAAGTTTTGAATGGACAATTATGGTATAACACTTCTAAAAACTGGAAATCTGATTTTCTTGAAAAAGAATAAAAAAGCTGACCAAAAGCCAGCTTTATAAAATTCGTTATTTATTCTTTTCCACTCCGCAAATTTTCCTGCCATTCATTTAACTCCAGCCATTTTCCTTCATAAGCATACGAAGCTTGTTTTGCCCACGTGCTCGGATTATTAATACCATCATTTTCTCCTCTGGCATCCAAGATTGCCTGTAGATCTTCTGTTGAAGTCACAGATAAATCATACCAGGATTTGATTCCGGCGTCATTCAATAAGTTTTCAATTATTGGCCCGACTCCTTCAATAATTTTTAAGTCATTTTCCTGAATGTTTTTATTTAAAACATTGGCTGCAACAGAACTATCAAACGCCTGAATAGGTTCTTCTGTGACAGGTGATTGTATAGAATTGTTTATTTCCTTGTATGATAATTCAGCTTCCAGCGCCGAAATTCGGGTTGTTAAATTCTTTGTGTTTGCTTTGCTGGCATCAAGATCAGCTTGTAATGAAGATGCAAGTGAATCGTCTTTTTTTGAATTCATTCGCCCTAGCAAGTATCCTAAAATTCCACAGATTAAACCAACTATTGCGGGTACTAATACATTGGGTATATTCATGTTTGTATATTTTTGATTAATATTTCACAACAGGTTTGATGTGTTTTGAGTTCGAATTTTTTCAGTTTTTTATTCTAATTCACTCAAATTTAATCAAAAATAAACGGGTAATAAGTTAACAATCCGTTATTTTAATCTTTAATTATGCGTTAAATCTTACTTGATATACTTCATTTTGATAAACTTTGAAGAATGTCAAAATCAGTGACTCAATAAAAATGAGTAACTTGCATAAAATAAATTTAAACATCAAAATGGTTGAAATTGAAAGAAAGTTTCTTGTAAAATCTGATGATTTTAAAGAACAGGCTTTTACTCAAAATAAAATTGCTCAGGGATATTTAAGCTCTATTCCTGAAAGGACAGTTCGTGTTAGAATTAAAGGCCAAAGAGCATTTATTACAATAAAAGGTATTGGCCATCACGGCGGAATGACTCGCTTTGAATGGGAAAATGAAATTCCGGTTGATGAAGCTCAGGAATTACTTAAATTATGCGAAAAAGGGAAAATAGAAAAGACCCGTTTTGAAGTAAAATCAGGAAATCATATTTTTGAAATTGATGAATTTTATGGTGATAATGAAGGATTAGTTATGGCTGAAATCGAACTGAAATCAGAAACGGAATCTTTTGACAAACCAGAATGGCTTGGAGAGGAAGTAACAAACGATGAACGTTATTACAATGCGTATTTGAGTAAAAATCCTTTTAAAGACTGGAAATAAAATCGTTATGACAGAACAATATGATTTGATAATTGTCGGAGGCGGCCCGATTGGTTTGGCCTGCGCGATAGAAGCTCAAAAGAAAAATCTACATTATTTAGTTATAGAAAAAGGCGCAATTGTAAACAGTATTTTCAATTATCCTTTGTATATGACTTTTTTCTCTACTGCAGAAAGATTGGAGATTGGTGATATTCCGTTCAATTGTCTGGCTCCAAAACCCGGACGCCAGGAAGCTTTAGAATATTATCGAAATATCCACAGGTATTTTAATTTCAATATTAATTTGTTTGAAAAAGTTTTTGAAGTAAAAAAACTTGAAAATGAATCTTTTAAAATTGAAACAGATAAAAATACGTATCAAGCTAAAAACGTAATTATAGCAACCGGATTTTATGATATTC
>SEBM01000202.1 GCA_004296145.1 Flavobacterium sp. | reverse complement strand
TTAACTATAAGTTTTTACTTACTTCTATTTATTTTTTTGCTTCCTTAAATTCTAAATAATTCAGGTCAAAATTTCCATTATCAAAAATTACTTTGATTTTATTTGTTCCTGTCTTTAAAGCTACTCCTGATAAAACAGCTGTTTTCCAACCTTTCGTTGAAGGAAGAGCAATTCCTTCAGATTTTATTCCATTTTCAATTTCAAGATGAAGTTTTGCTTCTACTTCACTCGAATAACGAATTGCTACATTGTATTTCCCTTCTTTTTTTACTTCAACTGTATACTGCAGCCATTCTCCGTTTTCTATAAATGAAACCTGATACCCGTTTGAACCGGCATCTTTACAAGGTAAAATATCAACACCATCATTTCGCATTGTATTTCCTTTGTTCCATTCATCAAAATTTCCGGTTTCAACTCTGTAATTTATAAAATCCTTATCGGAATAAGCGATTCCGTTTGTTCCTAAATCATATGTTGTTGCAGCAATTTTTCCGGGAATAGTATGTTTTTTATACGGTTTTGAATCGTTAGTTTGCACTTGTCTGAACATCGCGTCAATTACATCCGGTTTTACGGTTACGTTTTCCATTTTGTAATTGTCAGCCATTTTCATCAAAGCTTTTTTAGCAAAATCAGCTGACGGTTTTTGTCCTCCGTCTTTCCAATATTTTAATAAAACATCATATTCCGGAATTTTTGTTACCGAAGTTACTCCTGCGATATTTTCGATTTTCTTCATCGGCCAGAAAGCCCATCCAATATTATTTCCTTCAACTAATGAAAGTGCATCTTTAAACCACACATTTGAGTTTTCACCACTTTCTCCCATCCAGATCGGAACATTATATTGTGTTCTGTAATCCAGCATTTTTTGAATGGAAGCAGTTGTATTGTAATTCCAATATTTATGGAAACTCAAAGCCATATTTTCATCCCATAAAGGAAAAATTCCGTTGTAATTATTTCCCCAGCAATTTCCTTCAATAAAAATTAAATGGTTCGTATCTACCTCACGAATTGCTTTTGTTACCGCAACCATTAATTCTCTTAAAGGTCCGTTTGAGTTTTCGTCGCAGCCATTTTTATTTGTTCCGGTAAAATTCCAGTTTGGCTCATTGATAATATCGTAAGCTCCAATCCACGGATTATCTCTGTATCGTGACGCTAGTTTTTTCCATAAAGCAATCATTTTTTTCTGATTTTCCGGACTTTGCCAAAGCGATGGTTTTGTCGTATCATAATCAGAAATTGCCGCATCATTTCCTTGTCCGCCCGGTGCTGCGTGAAGATCCAAAATAAGGTACATTTTGTTTTCTGCACACCATTTCAGTAAATTATCGGTCATAGTAAAACCTTCTTCAATCCAGGTTATTTCACCATTTTTCTCAGCTTCAATTGGCGGTGTGTATAAATTATAATGCATCGGCAAACGAATAGAGTTGAATCCCCATTTTGCTAACGAATCAACATCTCTTTTGGTAATTCCATTTGCTTTGTACGCTGCATAAAACTCTTTCGTTCCTTCTTCCCCAATTACATCCTGAATTTTTTGTCTGATTTGATATTGCGGACTTGCGAAAGGCTGCGTTTGCAGCATATAACCTTCCTGAACCATCCATCCGCCAGTTCCTAAACCTCTTAAAAGCACATTTTTTCCGTTTCCGTCTACTATTTTCTGTCCGTCTCTATGCAGAAAACCTTGCGAAAAAGCTGCGATTGAAAGTAAAAGTTGTACCGTTATAATTAATTTTTTCATGTTTTTTATTTAAAAACTTTATCAACTTTAAACTCAAATACCTACAAGATTTTTAAAACCTTGCAGGATAGATGAAATTTTGGTCTGTTATTTTAAAAGAAAATCTTTCTTTTGATTTGCTATCTGAATCGTAAAAGTTCCTTTTTCAGAAATCCATTTTAAATCCTGATTTACAAACTGAAGATCTTTTTGGTTTAAAGTAAATTTTACCGTTTTGGTTTCGTTTGGTTCTAAACTGATTTTTTCGAATCTTTTTAATGCTTTCACTTCTGGTGTAATCGAAGCAAAATTATCAGACAAATACAAAAGAACAGATTCTTTTCCGGCTCTTTTTCCAGAGTTTGTAACATCTACAGAAACATTGATTTCGTCTGTATTATTGATTTCCGTTTTATCAATTTTTAAATTTGAATAATTAAAAGTAGTATATGAAAGTCCACTTCCGAACTCAAATTGAGGTGAATAACTTTTCTCATATTTAGCGTCGTTATTCTGTTCTTCGTCAGCTAAGCTTTCTGTGTATTTTCTGTTGTATTTTTCTAATGAATTAGGATATCTCGGATAGTTGTAAGGCAATCTTCCGCTTGGATTTACATCTCCGTACAAAATATCTACTAATGCTCTTCCGCCTTCATTTCCTGGCAAATAACATTGTAAAACTGCACTCATTTTGTCTTCAAAATCACTGATTAATCTTGGTCTTCCTTCGTTCAAAACCAAAATAATCGGCTTGTTTACTTTAGCTAATGCCAAAGCCAGTTTTACCTGAGATTTGCTCATATAAATGTTGCTGATGTCGCCCGGAGTTTCTGTGTAGTTTTTCTCTCCAAGACACAATACAATTTTCGAAGCTGTTTTGGCAAGTTCCACAGCTTTCTGAATTTCGGCATCATCTTCTTTTTCAATGTCCGCTCCGGCTGTATACAATACATTTTCTTTTCCAAGTTTAGCCTGAAAAGCTTCCAGAATTGTTAGTTTTTCAGCCGCATATGTATCTGCGTTTTCACCTTGCCAAGTGTATGACCAACCTCCGTTCAGGTTTTTCATGCTGTTAGCAGTTGCTCCTGTTACAAGGATTTTTTCATTTTTATTTAATGGTAAAACAGCATCGTTATTTTTCAATAAAGTAATCGATTCTGTTGCTGTTTTATAGGCTTCCTGAATATGTTCTGCAGAACCAAATTTTGGATAATCTTTTAGGTTTGCTACTGTATTTTGGAATAAATTCAGTTCGAATTTCATTCTCAAAATTCTTGTTACAGCGTCGTCAATTCTTGACATTGGCACTTCTCCTTTTTTAACCAGATCAACTAAATCCGTATAAAAAGTAAATTCTTCCGGAACCATACTCATATCGATTCCTGACATTACCGCAATACGAACTGCATCTCTTTTGGTTTCTGCAACTTTGTGACGTGTATTTAGATAGATAATATCTTTCCAGTCTGTAACGACAACGCCTTCAAAACCTAATTCGTTTTTAAGAATATCGGTAATTAAATGTTTGCTTGCGTGAACCGGAGTTCCGTTTATTTCTCCTGAACTTACCATTACACTTTTTGCACCTGCTTTTATTGCAGCCTGATAAATCGTTAAATCATATTGTCTTAAAGTTCTTTCCGGAATAATGCTTGGTGTTCTGTCTTTTCCGGTTGTAGTGCTTCCGTAGCCAATGTAATGTTTCATACACGATGCAACACTGTATTTTGATCCTACATCTTTTCCTTCAAAACCATCTACTAATGCTACAGCCATTTTTGAAGACAGATAAGCATCTTCTCCAAATGATTCCCACATTCTAGACCAAGCTGGATTTCTGGGGAAATCTAAGTCTGGTGAAAAAACCCATGGAATTGATGAAGCTCTGGTTTCATAAGCTGAAATTTCTGCTCCGCGTTTTACCAATTCGGTATTAAAAGTTGCTGCTAATCCAATTTGCTGTGGAAAAAATGTAGCCCCGGCAGTATAACTTGCACCATGTATAGCATCGATACCATACAAAACAGGAATTTTTAATCTTGATTTATTCGCTTCATTTGTGATTGCAGTCATTGTTTCCTGCCATCTTTGTACAGTTGGCGCGCCAGGATTTGGTACATTCAAAATAGAACCAATATGATAATCCTGAATTCCCTGTTTTAATTTTGCTGCATCAAAATAACCCGGTCTTTTTGGATCTTCAAAAATAGTTACCGTGATTTGAGTCATCTGACCCACTTTTTCTTCTAATGTCATTTTAGACAAAAGCTCCGAAACTTTAGCATCTATTTCTGCTCTTGTTTTTTTGACTTCCTGGCTCCATGCTGCTCCGCAAAAAAGAAGAGCAATCACTAGAAACTTTGTATTTTTCATTTTATATTTTTAAATTATTATCATTTTAAAAAACTCTAATACACTATCGTTTGCATACCATGTGCCGGTATTGTAATTGTGTTTTTAAAAGAATCTGTTATTATTTCATAAACCACTTCTTTGTCTGATGCATTCATGACAATAGTTGCAGTTTTTCCGTTTGTGTTTAAGAAAGATGTACTTAGTAAACTTTTATCACTGATTGTATTGCCAATTCTTTTAGCATTTGGCTGGATAAATTTTGAGAGATGCCCGATGTAATAATACATTGGCGTGTAAATCAATTCGTCTTTTGTAGTGTCTGCATGAATTGGTGCAAAACAAAAATTACCCACATGATTTGGTCCTCCGTTTTGGTCCAAAAGAATATTCCAGTCTGTCCAGCCCACAGTTCCGTTATTAAAATCATTGATCATATTCATTCCGTAGCGTTCTGCATTTCCCCAGAACTGAAATTTTGTTGCATCAAATTTTTCTATACAGCCTTCTGTAAAAATTAAATTTTTGTTTGGAAAATCTTCGTGCACTTTTGCCACAGATTCAAATTTCGGAGTTCCGCCGTTCCATGTTTCATACCAGTGAAATCCTATTCCCCATGCGTATTTAGAAACTTCAGGGTCTGAGAAAACAAGATTGGCTCTTTTTTCTAACATGTCTCCACGGTTGTGATCCCAGATGATAATGTTTTTAGATCCAAGTCCTTCTTTTTCTAAAGTTGGTCCTAAAAAGTTTTTAAGAAAATCTCTTTCGGCTTCCGGTGTGTAAATACAAGATTCCCAACTTTGTTTTGCCATTGGTTCATTTTGAATGGTTAAACCCCAGATTGGTATCCCTTCTTTTTCATATTCTTTTATAAATTTCCCGTAATAATTTGCCCATGACTGAGCAAATTCAGGCAATAAAACGCCGCCGTGCAAAATATCATTATTGTCTTTCATGAAAGCTGGGGGACTCCACGGACTAACAAATAACGTTAAGTTCCCGCCGGCAGTTTTAATTGCTTTTTTGATTAAAGGAATTCGATATTTTCTGTCGTGTTCTATATTGAAGGTTTTCAGGTCTTTATCCCCTTCCTGAATGTAAGTATAACTTTCACTGCTAAAATCGCAGCTGTGTATGTTTGTTCTGGCTAATGAATAGCCGATACCTTTATTTTTATCGTAATAAGCTGTTAAAAATTCCTGTTGCTTTTTTGGAGATAACTTTGCGAAAACTTCGGCACTGGCATCTGTAATAGCGCCTCCAATTCCGAGAAAAGTCTGATCTGTTTTTTTACTGTCGATCGTGATTGAAACAGTTGATTTTGTTTGTTGTGGTGTTGATTTTAAGATCAGATTATTAGATAATGACAATCTTAACTTTGTATTTTCGGCAGTAGTATATACCTCAATTTTTTTATTTGTTTTGGATGAAGATACAGCAGACTGTGCTCCCATCTTTGATGATGAACAAATTAATTGCAGAACTAGTATCGGGACTATTGAAATTCTATTTATGGATTTCATTATACTTTTAAAAATCTATTTAATTTATTAAAAAATGAGGGTTAAAATGGATGATCATATTAACCCTCGAACTAACTCACAAAATATTAATAGACAAGTGTTTGAATTGCATGCGCTGGAATCTTTACAATTGTTTTTTCTGTTGCAATGATAAAATTATAGGTAATTTCATTGTCTGTATTATTCATAATTACAGTTGCCATTTTACCATCTGCATTCAAAAATGAAGTACTTGATAAATAACTGCGGCTAACTGCTGTACTTACTCGTACTGCATTTGGTCGAATGAATTTTGAAAAATGACCTATGTAATAGTAAGATGGTGTATAAATTAATTGACCTGTAGTGGTATCGGCATGAATTGGTGCAAAACAAAAATTACCAACATGATTTGGTCCTCCAAACTGATCTAAAAGTATATTCCAATCTGTCCAGCCAACGGTTCCGTTATTAAAATCATTAATCATAGACAGACCATATCTTTCGGCATTTGGCCAAAACTGATATTTTGCTGCATCAAATTTTTCTACGCAACCTTCTGTAAAAATCAATTTTTTATCAGGATAAGCTTCGTGAACTCTGGCTACGTTATCAAACATTGGCTGTGCTCCAGTCCAGGTTTCGTACCAGTGAAAACCCATTCCCCAAACATATTTTGATGCTTCAGGATCTGAGAAAATTACGTTGGCTCTTTGCACCATAAGATCACGGTTATGGTCCCATGCAATAATTTTTACATTTCCAAGTCCTTCTTTTTTTAATGTTGGTCCAAGGAAGTTTTTTAAAAAGTCTCTTTCTTCTTCCGCAGTATATAAACAAGATTCCCATGTTTGAGTTGCCATTGGTTCATTTTGAACAGATGTTGCCCAAATAGGAATTCCTTCTTTTTCGTATGCTTTTATAAATTTAGCGTAGAAATTAGCCCACGGCTGAAAAAATTCCGGCAATAATTTTCCACCTTTTAATACATCTTTATTGCTTTTCATGAAAGCATTTGGAGACCACGGGGTTGCATAAGTAACCATTTTTCCTCCCGCCGTTTTAATAGCTTCTTTAATCATCGGAATACGATATTTGCGGTCATGCTCAATAGAAAACGTCTTTAAATCTTTATCTCCTTCTTCGATATAAGAATAACTACCACTGCTAAAATCAGAACTCTGAATAGTTGTTCTTAGCAATGAATATCCGATTCCTTTTTGTGTATCGTAATAAGCATTTAAAAATTCAGTTTGTTTTTCTTTTGAAAGTTTGGCAAAAATCTCGGCACTGGCATCTGTAATGGCGCCTCCAATTCCGAGAAAACTCTGAAATCTTTTTGTCGGTTCAACAAAAACAGAAATCTCTGTTTCTATTGGTTGTTTTGATGCTGTAAAACTTAAATTATCTGTAGGGGTTAACCTTAATTCGGTATTAGCTGCTGTAGTATAAACAGTAATTTTTTTGTTGGTTGTTGTAAATTTCTGTATCGGTTTTTGGCTCTTTTGCGAAAAAACAGATAGAGAAAAACATAAACAAGTAGTAATAATAAATGTAATTTTTGTCATTGTATATGTTTTAGGTAGTAAGACTTTTGTACAAATCTTGTTTTGAACTTCGATAACCTGATTAAAAAATAGCCCATAATCAATAAAGAATATGGGCTATTCTGACA
>SEBM01000792.1 GCA_004296145.1 Flavobacterium sp. | reverse complement strand
TGAGATTTTGCTTTTTTTCAATTTACAGTATTAAATATTTCTTAAATAATGTTCCATACCATCTTTATCGTCTACTGGTTCTATATAACGCTCAATATGTATTGGTTTTTTTAAGGTTTTAAAGGAAATATCTTCTAAACCTTGACTGGCTTCAAATTTGGATTTTATTAACAGTTCATCACCAAAAGTATAATTTTTTAGAACTTTCAATTCATTACTGATATTTGCCACAAATAAACACTCTCCATAAAGAAAAATTTCGTTATCAGGATTAATCTCCGAAATATATACTACATAAACATCCCCATATTTGTCATCTTTATAATGGCTTATTTTGTAAATGTGTCTTGCATTGGATGGATCTGCATCTTTCCATCTCTCATAAAATTCCTCACTTTTTAACTCTTTATGAGGTATCATCCCAAATTTATTATGTAATTCTTCTACACAAAAACTATTCATAAAATTTAGTTTTTTGTTATAGTCCTCTAAATTTGGTTTAATAGAAGCATCTGATGCTTCTATTTCTGTTTTTAAAAATGCATTAATAAAATTTTTTACTTCTTCCATATTTAATTATTTTAGAGTTTTTTGTAATGTCTCGTCTGCACCAATTTCTATTGGTCTAATATTGTGTCTAATCTCTTTAGTCCCATTAAGTTTTGCTCCTATAACTTCATATACCACACTTTGTACCAACTTAGGATCAACATTTCTAGCTAAAATCTTATGCATACTCTCTAATAGTTCTTTATCTGTATTCGGATTTAGCTTTGCCAGTTCAGAAGTTATAGTACTATCTACTAACTCTTTCCATTTGGCAGTTACTTTGATGTCAAAGGTAATATAATTTTGGCTATCTCTGTTTTTATAAATTTTTTCAGTACGGTTTAAAGCATTAAGTAATCTTTCTTCAGCACCTCTCATCGTTTCTTTATTATAATGTCCAGAAGCCGTTACAAGATTTAAAGCAGTTTTATAACCCGAACCTAAAAATTGGTCTGCCAAAACGTGAGAAGCATTAAACTCTATCTGTTCTTCAGGATTCTTCTTTAAATGTTTAATGGCTTCATTTGCATCAACCTGATTCGCAGATGCGGTGTGGCTTCTACTTCCAGATTCTTTTGTAACAAGATTATATCCTGTTGTTTTCTGTTCTACCAAATCTCCACTTAATTTAAAATTACCTTCAAATGTTCTTGTTGCATTTTTGCCATTAACATTAAGTTTTAAATGCGCAGCCATGTATTTTTTGATAAGCTCATCCATGGCTTTATGCATGCTGGGTTTTGTTAAATCTGTTTTAGTTTTAAACTGTTTTGCCAGAACGGTCTCAAAATCATCAGTAAAAATTCTACAACTAATCTCCAAGCTTTTTTCTTTTGAGTTAAATTCTATCTCAGTTGTGCTCACATGCAGCGGATGTTTGTTTTCATTTATCAGCCTTGATGGCGAAAAAAGAAAAATAAACAAGGTTGTAAGTAACAATTTTGAATAGATAGCCTGCATTAGTAAGAGATTTACGCAAAT
>SEBM01000791.1 GCA_004296145.1 Flavobacterium sp. | reverse complement strand
GTTCAGTATGTATTTAGCATTGTTTTTAATTGTTTGTCAATACGTTTATGATTACCATTTATTGTTTGAGTTTAATTTATTTGTAATTACACTTACATCACTTTTATTGGTTTGTTATGCCTTGATGAATTTGTATAATCAGCTAACAACAGAAAGAATGTATTACTTCATAACTATAGCTGTAATCATGTATATGTTATCTAGTACTGTCTTGTATTTGATAGGTAGTTTGACAGAGAATTTAAGTGATGACTTTAAATATATATCATGGCAACTGAATGCATTTTTAGTTGTTTTACAGCAGTCCTTATATTTATATGAATGCAAAAAAAATCTTTTAAAAAATAAACAGCAATGAAATAAAAGTATTTCTCATTATTAATAACACCAAAACCAATTATGAAAAAAACTATTTTATGCACTACAATGGCAGCAATCCTTCTTATGTTTTCATGTCAGAAGGATAACTCACAAGAAGAAAGTAATACAGAATTAGCCAATCAAAAAGAGGATTGGCTGAAAGCTGATTTAGATTCAAAATTTGCAAACTCACAAAAGCAGGTTACAGCTTATTTATTTTCAACAAATGAAATGGCTGCATTGGTAAATACTCCAAATATTACTGAAGTACGTTTTGTACTGGGCTATTCAGATAATACAATACAAATTAGTGTAACAGGTATTGATAAATCGGGAAAAAAACTGGGAACAGTTGCTTCAACAATATTAAAAGAGTCCAATTATGATTCTAAACTTGATAAGTTAAAAGTACTATCAGTTAGTAAAACTAATAAAAGGACAGCTTTGTTAAATGCACATTTATTATTGCCAAAAGATGCTTTAACAGGAATTCAAGCTTGGCAGGAAAAATTAAGTTCAGTTTCTGATCTTGATTTTGTTACTTCTTATGAAGGATTACGTTTTCGTCATTTTAGTTTAGAATCAGAAGTTGTTAAATCTATGGTTGATAAGGCCAATGTTGCCAATGTTGGTTTGTTTTTAGGGATTAATCCGCAGGGAAAAGTAACAACTATATTGATTGGGTTAGATGAAAATAATAATTTTAAAATGTCATCTTCAGTTTCAAAAGAAGTAAATGAAGTATATGATATGACAGAACCATGCCCACCAAATGGTTCTCCTGAAGATGAATAATTTATTAGTCACTTATTTATTAATTATACCAAAAAACCAACTATGAAAAAAAACATTTTATACGCTATGTCAGCGATTGTTTTTATGTTTTCGTGTCAAAAAGATAATCCGCAGGAAGAAAGTGGCAAAGTTGCAATAACTCAAAAAGAAAATTGGTTAAAAGCCAATTTAGATTCAAAATTTGCAAATTCTCAAAAGCAGGTTACTGCTTATTTGTTTGCTAATAATGAAATTGCATCATTAGTGAAAACTCCAGGTATTACGGAAGTTCGTTTTGTTCTTGGTTATTCTGATGACAAGATTCAAATCGACGTTGTTGGTGTGGATAAAGCAGGTAAAAAATTAGGAACAGTTCACTCCACAATCCTAAGTGAA
>SEBM01000201.1 GCA_004296145.1 Flavobacterium sp. | reverse complement strand
CTTTTATAACACTTTAAAAACTACAAATGAAAGGTAACTGGGAAGGCTATTACAAATTTGATAATAAAAATATTCAGGCAAGCATTGGTTTCGAAAAGACAAATTTCAAAATTGAAATTTCAAAATTCGACGGAATTAATTTTTATGGGAAAGTAAATGACGATGTTTATACCGGTGGAATGAAAGAAACCGGAGATATAATTGGTAAAGTAAATAAGGATAAAATTAGTTTTAGAAAATTAATGCCAAAGAATGATGTTGTGTTTCCTGATGGAGAAAGAGAAGTTTATGATAGAAAACATCCGGTTCTATATTATATTGGTGTTTTTTCTGATGATAAAAAAGAAATTAACGGCAAATGGTTTTTTAAAAGAAAGCTTTATTTTATATACGGAATTTTTCCAATGTTTTTTAGACCGAGAAAAGGAACCTGGAGCATGAAACTTTCTAATAGTAATTAGAGATACTATGAAAGCTGTTTATCAATACCATTTCCGTCCTGGTTATAAATCACAAGAACTTTTAATAGATATTTTTGGTGGTGCCGAAAGTGACACTTTTAATTCTGATCTGCTAAACGCAATTGCAGAAATAAAACCCAAAATGACCGACATTGTAGATTTATGGATGAATGATGAAGTGATGATGACTTTTGATTCTGATGTAGGACAATTTACAATTTCAAAAGACATTTGGGGTTTTGCTTTTATTATGGCAGAAAGTAATCAGGAAGGTTTGGCCCGGATTAATTCAATTTTAGAAAACTCGGAAATGTTTGAAAAGGTTGAGGTTGATTTTGAGAATTATAAATAAAGTTAATTTATTTAGGGTAATTATTCTATAAACAAAATAATTTGAGATGATTAAGTCAGAAGATGTTTTAAAACAATTAGACAATTGTGCACAGGAATTTTCTTTTCCAATGCTTGACAATGGATATATTTCACCAGCAGGAACAAAACTAATAGCTTACAGAGACGAAAAACGTTGGGTAATAATTATCGAAGCAATAGGATTTAGTTATCGAGGTGGCGGTCATAATGGAATTTCTAATTGCCTACATATTTTTGGAAATTGTTTAAACTATGATCCAGGAATGCAAAACGAAAATTTCTTGTACTTAACAGATGATACAAATGATTGCAATACTTTTGATGATGAAGAATTTTACCTTAATAAAAATTGCACATCTTTTCTTTTACGTAATTTATCTTTTCCGATTATTCATAATAGAGATAAATATAAGCAGGCAGGAATTATATTAGAAGATGAAGAGAAAATCAACGCATTTGAGTTTCTGCGTTTATTGAATGAATTGCATTACGATAAACTCATTGCAACAGAAGAGGAAATAAGAGAAAGAATTCCAGTTGATATTCCTCTAATTCTCGAAGAAAGAGAATGGTTTCATCCGGATTTAGTAAATGGAGAATTACCAAGTGAAAATGAAACTTTTATTCAAATTTCAAAAATATTAGAAACAGGCAATACAGCTTTATATAAACCAACTCACAACCCTAATACACATTGGTCAAATTGGCCAGAAGGAGGGACTTTATAAAAAGTAAAAAATGACGTTGAACTTTTTTGTCTTATTTTAATATTCTAAAATCTTTTGCGGGATATTTTTTATTCTGTTTTCATTTAACTTCCTCTTCAAAATCAAATACATGGAAAATTCAAACAGAATAGAAAATATCCGCAATAATCGGGTTTCAAGATTGTTATGGTTTGCACTTGGTGCAATTTCTTCTTTTTTAGGAAGTTTAATGTTTTAGCAAAATTTCAAAATCTTAGTTTTGAAGCACTTTTTTCACGTTAGGCAGCATTTTCTCCACAAACAATTTATAAGCGTACTCAGACGGATGTAAGGCATCTTTAGCGACCAGTGTAGTGTTTGTAAGTCCTTGACGTGTAATATCTGTAATGTTCAGAAACACAACTCCTTTGGCTTTGCAATCATTTTCTGCAAATGAATTGTATTTATTAATTTCTGCTGAAATCATATTGGTTTGCCCCTGCATCATACTTACTCCAAATGGCGTATAGGCATAATCTGGAATTGATAGCACAATAACATTCTTTGCATCTCCTTTTGCAAGCATAATAGCCTTGTTTAGCAATTCTGGAAATTCTTTTTCATAAACAGAAAAATTTAAGCCCTGATACTGATTGTTGACTCCAATTAGCAAAGTCACTAAATCATAATTTGCCTGTGGTTTTTCTGTGTTTATTGCCGAAATTAAATTTGCTGTTGTCCAACCTGTTTTAGCTATCACTTTTAATGAAAAACCATATTGCGGATAAAGTGCGGTTAAGCTTGATTTGAGCTGTTCAGGGTATCTGCAGGTTTCGCAAACACTCTGACCAATTGTATAACTATCACCTAAAGCTAAATAATTGACAGCGGTTGGAATAGTAACTGGTGGTGTAATAACAGGTGGTGTAACCACAACCGGCGGTGTAGGAGTATTTTCCGGAGAAATTTCATCAGAGCTACAGCTCATTAAGAATATTGAAAATAAAACAATAACTATTTGTTTGAATTCTGTTGTCATAATTTTGGTAAATTAAGTTTGGTGTCATTCTGAACAAATAGTTACGTTAAAAATGTATTTTCGGTTTTATACCATTTCTGCTTTTAAGAGAATTTCTTCTTCGATGGCATTCCAAAGACCGATTCTTTTTTCAAGGGCTAAAATTGAAATTTCTTCAACTTCTTTCCATTTTTGAGCATCATCTTCACAAAGGTCAGTAATCATTTGCATGGCCATTGGCCCATGTTCGTCTGCATCAAGTTCAATATGTCTTTCAAAATAATAAATCAATTTCCTTAGATCGGTATCAGGAAGGTTTTTCTGAAAATTGCCCAGGATTTCGGTAAACATACTCGGAATCAAATCTTCTCTTCCAAAAGTAAAAGCGGCAGCAATTTCATGCGGTTTACCTTCTTCAATCACTCTAAAAGTAAAATCTAAAAACGATTTTACATTAGGATGTAAAGAACTCTGTTTAATCGCAACAAAAATATTATGAAGCGAATTTATTTCTGATAAAAATTTATTGATTCCGTTTGTATCTGCGCCACAATCTTCCATCGCTTCCAGATACATTTCATAATGACTTTGCCTTCTTCCGTCAATGGTCAGATCTGTTTCTTCGGCAAGTACAATTTCATTGATTAAATATCTTGTTTCAGGATTTTTGGTAGCGAACCAAGGTGTTGTTGTACAGGTAAGTTTGGCTTGTAATGCTTTCAATAGCGACATAAAATCCCAAACAGCAAAAACATGGTTCTCTACAAAACTGTGTAAATCATCAATAGTCTGTATTTTATTGTATAAAGAATGCTGTAAAAGTTGTTCTTTCTGAGGTTGAATGCTATTGTTTATAGTTGCAATATTCATTATATGTAAATTTTGCTGCAAATATAAAAAGCTTCACCATACGGAGAAGCTTTTTATATTGTTTTTGTATATGTTTTAATAGTTCTTTACGATTTAAATGCTGGAATTCCAGTTACATCCATTCCCGTAATCAACAAATGTATGTCATGTGTACCTTCATAAGTAATAACACTTTCAAGGTTCATCATATGACGCATGATTGAGTATTCGCCTGTAATTCCCATTCCGCCCAACATTTGTCTGGCTTCACGGGCAATATGAATCGCCATATCAACATTATTTCTTTTTGCCATAGAAATTTGTGCCGTTGTTGCTTTACCTTCGTTTCTTAAAACACCCAAACGCCAGGTTAGCAATTGTGCTTTAGTAATTTCGGTAATCATTTCGGCTAATTTCTTTTGTTGTAACTGAGTTCCTCCAATTGGTTTTCCAAACTGAATTCTTTCTTTTGCATAACGCAGGGCAGTATCGTAGCAATCCATAGCTGCACCGATTGCACCCCAGGCAATTCCGTAACGGGCAGAGTCCAAACATCCAAGCGGAGCACCTAAACCAGATTTGTTTGGTAAAAGATTTTCTTTAGGAACTTTTACATTATCAAAAATTAATTCACCTGTAGATGAAGCACGAAGCGACCATTTATTATGCGTTTCAGGAGTAGAGAAACCTTCCATTCCACGTTCTACAATTAAACCATGAATCCTTCCTTGTTCATCTTTTGCCCAGACAACAGCAATATCAGCAAATGGAGCGTTAGAAATCCACATTTTGGCACCATTCAAAAGATAATGATCTTCCATATCTTTAAAATTGGTAATCATACTTCCGGGATCAGAACCATGATCTGGTTCGGTTAAACCAAAACAACCCATAAATTCACCCGTTGCCAATTTTGGTAAATATTTCATTCTCTGTTCTTCATTACCATATTTCCAAATTGGATACATAACAAGAGAAGACTGTACAGATGATGTAGATCGTACACCAGAATCTCCTCGTTCAATTTCCTGCATAATAAGACCATAAGAAATCTGATCTAATCCTGCGCCGCCATATTCAACTGGAATATAAGGGCCAAAACCGCCAATTTCTCCAAGTCCTTTTATAATTTGCTTAGGAAATTCAGCCTTCTGAGCATATTCTTCTATAATAGGAGAAACTTCTCTTTTAACCCACGCACGTGCAGAATCACGAACCAATTTGTGTTCGTCAGTCAATAAATCGTCTAGGTTATAATAATCTGGAGCTTGAAATAAGTCTGGTTTCATTTTTGATAGTTTTATAAAAACAAATTTACATAATAAAAATATAACAAAACAAAGCTAAATTGTTATATTTTTGCGAAAGATAAAACAAATAAATAAGAATAAGACGAATTAATACTAGTTTATTGGTTTTTTATAAACTATTTTTGATTTCCAAAAACACTTTAAATGAGGCTGATCATCTCTTTTCTACTTTTTTTTGCTCTGACAAGTTCTTTTTCTCAAAAAAAGAAAGAATTGACTGAACAGGAATATTTACTACTACAGGATAAAATCCGGCTAAGTGCAGGTAATAATTTGGATAGTGCTTTTGTATATACTAATATAATGCTGGATTCTAATAATGACAAATATTTAACTTATGGAAATGTTTCTCAAGCCTATTTATATCAGTTAAAAGGGAATGTTGCAAAATCAAAAGAAAAATATTTATTGGCATTTAAGTATCTTGATAAAATGCCTGAATCAAGAGATAAAACACAACTTCAGTCTTATTTATATAATTACGGAGGGCTGATTGAATGGAAGAGAGGTAACTATAGTAAAGCTCTTGAAAATTATCAGGCCGGGATTAAACTCTCTACAGAATTAGGAGATGTTATTCAGATTGTAAAATTTAAAAGTAATATTTCCTTAATAAATGAATCAGTTGGTAACTATCAATTGGCTATAAAAAATCTGAAACAACTCAATACTTTTATAGATCAAAACGAAAGTTCTTTTACAAAAGATCTGTTCCATACTCTCAAAAGTAATAATAACCTGACTTTAGCAGGGTCATATGAAGGATGGTATCTTAAAAATAAAAATCAGTCCTATCTATTAGATTCGGCGGCTTATTATTATAAAAAAACAGTTTCGTATTCTCAGGATTTCCCACTTAATAATATCATGGCGAAAATAAGTCTGGGAAATGTTTATTATATGAAAAACGATTTCAAAAATGCCGAAAAAACATATTATGACATCGTATTCTTTGCCAATCAAAATAATATGAAACGAGAATATAAAATTGCCAATTATAATCTGGGTAATTTATATTATGAAACAAAAAAATATGATAAGGCACTGGTGTTTTTTAAAAAGGTAGACTCTGTTTCTTTAGTAAATAATACAAAAGACGAAAGTTTTTTAAAATCAAATTATTATCAGGCAAAAATCTACAATATATATAACGAACCTGAATTGGCTTTTAAGCACTCGAAAATTTATCTTGATAATTACGAAAAATCAGAAGCAAAATTAAGTAATGAGGCCTTAGAAGTAAATTACAAACTAGGAGTTGGTGATTTAAGTGATGAGATGATTACTATTCAGGACAAATATGAAAAAGATGTTTTCCTGAATAAAGCTTTAAAAGTTTTTTATGTTTTACTAGTAATAGGAATTGTTTTTCTTCTGATAAAAAATATCAGAGACAAAAACAAAGCACATAAAAAAATGAATGCTTTGATAGAGGAATTCAAAGCTAATCTGGAGAAAAAAGATAATCCTGAAATTAGTCCTGTTTTGCTTATCAATGAGGAAGAAGATGTTCTCAATAAAAAAGAAAATGTCAACTTAAGTATTGATGAAGCTAAAGAAAATAAAATTGTTGAAAAACTTCTTGCTTTAGAAAATAAGCTTGAGTATTTAAATGCCGATTTTACTTTGTCTTATGTGGCTAAAAAGATAAAAACCAATACGACTTATTTATCTTATGTTGTAAATAAACGATTTGGCAAATCTTTTGGTGAATATTCTAATGAGCTTAAGATCAATTATGTAATCAACGAAATGATTACCAATCATATGTACCGTAAATATTCTACACAGGCAATTGCAGAAAGTGTCGGATTTAAAAATGCAGTATCTTTTGCAAAATCATTTCGCAAAAGAACTGGAGTATCTCCAGCTCAGTTTGCGAGTAATATTTAATAAAATTATTTACCAGGAGAAGGAGTTCCTGTTCCGCCGCCGCCTCCACGAATTGGGTCTTTTCCATCTATAGGCTCATCACCACCTCGTACAGTTTTTTGTTGTTTTTGTGATAATTTTTCAATTTTATAATCTTCGAAATTTAATTTTTTTAATGTCATAACTATGTGTATTAAGTTTATTTTTTTATGATTTATTTACTTTTTACAATTTAAGGAGTTCCGGTTCCACCTCCGCCTCCACGAACAGGATCTTTACTATCTTTCTCAGTATCATCTCCGCCTTGAATTGTTTGTTGTTGTTTTTTGGATAACTTTTCAGTTTCAAAATCTTCAAATTTTAATCTTTTACTTGTCATAATCAGATGTATTAAATTTTAATTTTCACTATATATATTTATCGTTTTTTTATAAAATCTATGGTGTTCCGGTTCCACCACCGCCACCTCGAACAGGATCTTTTCCTTCTTCTGGCATATCTCCACCGCGTACAGTTTTTTGTTGATTTTTAGATAATTTTTCAATCTCAAAGTCTCCGAATTTTAAATTTTTTTTTGTCATGTTTTTATGTGTTATCATTTAACTTTTTCAAAACTAGACAAAAACCAAAACCCTTAATCGAGAATAGCCTTTTTGAGATTTTGTAAACTATAAATTTAATATAAATTATTGATATACAATTAATTATATGTAACAATCTGACT
>SEBM01000790.1 GCA_004296145.1 Flavobacterium sp. | reverse complement strand
ATTTATAATTGTATTGGATGGGTTTGATGAAATTCAATTTAAAAGTCAAGAGATTATTATTAAAGATATAAGAAACTTCATAGATAAAACTAAATCTAATCACTTCATTATGACTTCACGCCCAGAAGATAGCTTGGCATCTTTCGGTGATTTTCAACTATTTAATATCTTACCACTTAAAGAAGACGAAGCCTATGAAGTAATACTCAAATACGATTCAATATGTCCTGTTAAAGTGGGAGAAAAACTTATACGTGATATTAAGGAAAGCTTTAATGACACGAAAGAATTGCTAGGCAATCCATTTTTAATATCATTAATTTACTCAACGTACACTTATAACAAAGATATCCCATCAAGTAAAGCAACATTTTATGAAGAGATATATTCAGCTTTGTATAAAAAACACGATTTATCAAAGGATGGATGGTCCAGACCGAAGAGGTCAAAGTTGGATATCCAACAATTTAGAACAGTCTTAAGACAATTAGCATTTGATACTGCAGTAATTGGAACAATTGTGTACTCAGAATCTGAGATAATTCAACATATCATTGATGCTGGTAATAAATGCCCTGGGTTAGAATTTAACTCCACCGATTTCTTAGATGACATATTATCAGCTGTACCAATATTTCAAAAAGATGGTCTAAAAATAAAGTGGGCACACAAGTCTCTACAAGACTATTTTTGTGCTGATTTTATAGCTTTCAATAGTAAAAAAGAAAACATTATAACTCGAATTTATAATTCGGAAAGAGACTCTTTTCTAAATATCTTAGACTTATTTTATGAAATTGACTACAAAACTTTTCGGAATGTAATTGTCTTAAAATTATTGCGGGAATTTATTCATCACTATGAAAACTCTTATAATAATATTCATTCTATACCAAATGATTTGATCAATATTCGAAAAGCTAAAACATTTGGAATTGATGTGTGGCTACTGCCGGTATCGGATGATATACTCTTTAATGATGTTATAGATTATGTAAGATCAAGGTTACCGTCAATGGACGGAAATGGTTTATCCATAATGCATATAAAAAATTTATTAATAGTTTATAACACAAAGTTTAGCACTCAAATTGCGGGCCTATTATCTGACAAGAAAGTTGACTATATATCCGCTAATGCTAGAGTTTTTAGAGAATTGAATAAAAACTTAAAACAAATAAATGATGTTAACCATGTAGATGATAACCCGACTTCGCCTTTAAATAGTAGAGTAAATTTTGAAAAAGTAAATAATTACATCGCATCAATTACTAATTCAAATCATAATTCTTTACCAACTATAAACTATGAAAAATCGTTGCTGGAAGTTCAAACAATTGAACGTGAGATTGCCCTAGAGGCTGAAACTGATAGATTTAATGATATCTAAATCACTAAGACTGAAAAGTTCACAATAAACAAAAAAACCGCCCCAATACATTGGGGCGGTTAGATGTTATTCTGCGATAGCGTTTCCTTTGCTATCAAAAAAGTGGTATTCCAGATACGTGTAAGCGTCACGAGGTATAACTTT
>SEBM01000789.1 GCA_004296145.1 Flavobacterium sp. | reverse complement strand
AATTATTCTAATATTTTTGTGCCGTATATATGTTCAATTTTAAAAATGTTAATTATTAATAATGTTCCTTAAAATTACTTTTCATACAATCCCAACCTTTCCATCTTTTTGTTTCTCTATATTTATTAAGAAGTAGATTTACCGAAATATTTTTAGTTCATCGACAGTCTAATGAAATAAATTTCTTTCTTTTACTTCTAAAGAAAAAATAAATAATAAAGCCCCATTTAAGCAAAAATATATAAGAATTTTTTTACTGCCATTAGTTTTGTATTATTCTTTAGCTGCCATAATACCAGTGTACCAGCATTGGAAGATCCAGCCTTGAAAATTGAATATGGATCAAGGGAATGCAATTTTGTTGAATCCTATGTTTACCAGTTATTGTTATGCATTACATATAAATTCAATGGGAGAAACTAGAACAATAAAAATTGATGGCAAAACAGGACAAACTTTAAGTGATGTAAAAACATTTGCCGAGGAATAAAAAACATAAAATTCTATTTTTAGAATAATGACCAAAATCTTTTCTATGAAAAACATATTCTTATTATTTCTGTCCATTATGATTATGAGCTGTTCCAAAAAACAGAATGATCTTATTGATTATAATCCTATTGAAGCAGAATCAAATTATAAAGGCTTTAATGCGGTTAAACATGATGTTTCAATAAGTGATTTATATGGTACCTGGAATACTAATGAATTATTATTAAGCGACCAAACCAAGGAATATTTTTTGTTTCGTCAAAACGCTGCTGACTATAATTTCGGAAACCATCTTAAGTTAAATCCAAACCAAACTTTTGAAAGTTTTTACACAGCAGAATGTGGAAACGATTGTTTCACCACTTCAAAAGGTAAGTACAAAATTATAGACCAAAATTACATTTGTTTTTATCTCGAAGAAATTAGCCGAAGTGGTGATTGTTCGGGAAATACAAAGCCCGACAAAGATTTAGGATTATATTATTACTATAAAAAAGATTCAATATACGGTTTGCAAAAAAGTAGTGGAAATCTTGAGCAAGATAAAAAAGGCGTGTACTATCGTGATTTGATTATTGCAAAAAGAGCCGAAATTGAAAAATTTTATAAAGATCATGGTAATTTAAACCGTTCTATGTTTGATTGGAAACGTACAAATAATACTGATGAAACAGCAGTCGTTGCATTTTGTATGGCTCAAAACAAAATCAAAAATTACGAGTTGCTGTATTATGATAAAGGAAGCAGATATTGTACTGTAGCAATAGGACTGGTAAAAGTAAACAATGAATTTCGATATGTAATATGTGATACCTGGGGTGATCCTATAGTTTGCTTGTATAATGATGCTGAAATTCAGAAAATAAATCAATTCGTTGATAAAATAAATTCCGATAAATCTTTAAAAGTCAAGAGTTTGAGTTTTGTTAATTCGTTAGTGAGAACTCGCTCCAATAAAAAGAATATAACAGTATCAAAAAAGGAGAATGAAATTTATAAAATTACTAATGTTGAATATCCTAAGGATATTCAACATTATGGAC
>SEBM01000788.1 GCA_004296145.1 Flavobacterium sp. | reverse complement strand
AAACTAAATAATGTAATCGATTGCACAAATATAGTTTTTAATCTTTATAATCCAAAAAAATTAAATAAAAAATTATTTTATCAATATAAATAAATATATCACACAAAAAATACATTACTAAATTACAGATTAAACAATATATCTGTTAAAAGCCAATATGTGAAAATCATCCGTTTTAGGTAACAAAATTGTACTGAAATAACTGGTTTTTGCTAAATTTTAAATGATACTTTAAATTCTTTGAGAATGAAGCAATTTTATGGATTAAGACATCTGATTCATAAATAAATTTTCTAAATTTGATAATTCCTCGAAAAACAACTTCTAACTAATTTTATTTAAATTGAAAAAATTAAACACCATTATCCTCAAAAAAGCGTTCTTAAATGTCTTTTTATTCTTCGGAATTATAAATCAGCTTCAGGCACAGAATCAGGTAATTCCACTTTGGAATAAAATCCCCGGAGAATTAAAAGTTTCTGATTACAAGGAAAAAGAAGATATAAAAGATGGGAAAGTACAAAGCACAAGTCTGGTTACGACGCCTACTTTAAGTGTGTTTTTACCAAAAGAAATGAAACCTAACCAAACTGCTGTTATCATTTTTCCGGGTGGTGGTTATATGCATTTAGCTATTGATAAAGAAGGAACTAAAGTTGCCGAATGGTTTAATAGTATGGGGATTGCAGCGTTTGTTTTAAAGTACAGACTACCAAATGATAAAATCATGATTGACAAAACGATTGGACCTTTGCAGGATGCTCAGGAATCGATTCGTATTGTGAGACAAAATGCTTCAAAATGGAATATTGATCCGAATAAGATTGGCGTAATGGGATTCTCAGCAGGAGGACATTTAGCATCAACTGTTTCTACACATTACGATGATAAAGTGTATGAAACCGCATCTAAATCAAGTGCGAGACCCGATTTTTCTCTTTTAATATATCCTGTGGTTTCGATGCAAAATGAAATAACGCATAAAGGTTCGCAAATCAATTTATTAGGAAACAATCCTTCGCAGGAATTAATTGATTCTTTTTCTAATGAAAAAAAGGTAACGGCTCAGACTCCCCCGACCTTTATGATTCATGCTACAGACGATGATGTTGTTATCCCTGAAAACAGTATTAATTATTATTTAGCGCTTAAAAAAAATAAAGTTACAGCAGAGTTACATTTATATGAAAAAGGCGGACACGGATTTGGATTGGGCGTGAATGACACAAGCAAATCCTGGACAAAGCAATGCGAAGACTGGTTAATAAATAATGGATTCAAAAATTAAAGTATAATGAGAAAGATATCAACCGATCAACTTTTCGGTTTGTCCGGTTTTTAGGGCATAACTAAACCCAGGCTGAATGGCATACGCGCCATGCCGACCTTTCTTATCAATGGCCAGAAAAGCAACCTGGATATTTTTCACCCTGTCTTTCTTGATTTTCACTACCCGTTCTGCGACTTTGCGCGATGCGACAATGAACGTCGAATCACGTGCGGCCTCCTTCTATCCCGTCATGGGTTTCGTGATGGG
>SEBM01000787.1 GCA_004296145.1 Flavobacterium sp. | reverse complement strand
CATAATATTTTCTGATTATATTACAATCTGTGCTCAGACCAGTTTTGACACAAATTTTTAAAGTCAAATGATTTAAAAACCTAAATTTGTACTTCTAAAATAACATTCGATTTTAGCAATTTCCATAAATGACACACAAAGTATTAATTATAGACGACGAAGAAAAACTGAGAAGTCTGCTGGCACGAATTGTAAAATCAGAAGGTTTTGAAGTTATTGAAGCCAAAGATTTAAAATCCGGTTTTAAAAAACTCGAACAAAATGATATTGATGTTGTTCTGTGTGATGTAAAATTGCCTGACGGAAACGGTGTCGATTTTCTTCAAAATATAAAAGCAGGTTTTCCTTTAGCAGAAGTTATTTTATTAACGGCTTTCGGAAATATTCCTGACGGCGTTCAGGCAATGAAAAACGGCGCTTTTGATTATATTGTGAAAGGTGATGATAATGATAAAATTATCCCGCTTCTTTATAAAGCCGTTGAAAAAGTTCAATTACAGAAAAAAGTACAGCAGCTTGAAAAACGTATCAGTGATAAATATTCTTTTGATACCATTATTGGAAAATCAAAAGGAATTGAACAAGTTATAGATTTGGCTAAAAAAGTAGCAAAAACGGATTCGACTGTTTTATTGACTGGTGAAACCGGAACCGGAAAAGAGGTTTTTGCACAGGCGATTCATGAAAATAGTAATCGTGTGGGAAAATCTTTTGTGGCTTTGAATTGCAGTACTTTTAGCAAAGAAATTCTGGAAAGCGAACTTTTCGGTCATAAACAAGGTGCTTTTACCGGAGCATTAAAAGATAAAAAAGGTTTTATTGAAGAAGCCAACGGCGGTACTTTATTCTTAGATGAAATTGGTGAAATGCCAATTGATCTTCAGGCAAAATTATTACGTGTTTTAGAAACCAGTGAATACATTCCGGTTGGTGAAACGACTTCAAAAAAATCGAATTTCCGATTAATTGCGGCCACAAACAGAGATTTGAAAGAAGAAAGTGAAGCACATCGTTTTCGTTCTGACTTGTATTTCCGTTTGAATATTTTCGAAATTAAATTGCCTTCCTTAAAAGAAAGAATAAAAGACATTCCGCTTTTGGTTCATTTTTTCGTCAAACAATTTTCAGAAAAAACGAATAAAAAGACTTTATCCATTTCAGATGATTTTCTCCAAAAATTAGAAAATTATTCGTGGCCGGGAAATATCCGGGAACTTAAAAATATCATTGAACGTTCTGTCATTTTGAGTGATACGGTTTTAACATCAGATGTTTTGCCCTATGAAATGCAGCAGCAAGCTGAAAAAACTTCTAAATCGATGTCCGCTTTTTCGATGCAGAGTATTGAAAAACTGCATATTCAGAAGGTTTTAAATTATACTAAAGGTAATAAAGCCGAAACGGCAAGATTGCTGGAAATTGGAATTGCGACGTTGTATAGAAAAATAGAAGAATACAACTTATAGATTACGCTCCTGCAAGGTTTCCAAAACCTTGTAGGTTTATTTTTTTTTAGGGTTAAATAGAATACCTACAAGG
>SEBM01000200.1 GCA_004296145.1 Flavobacterium sp. | reverse complement strand
GTTATAAAAGTGATTCTTATTTTTAATATTCTGAATGATCGGGTTATTAAACAAAAGTAAAGTTCTTTTTTTTTAAGTTATAAAAATTTAAAATTGAACTTGAAACTAATCAATTCAACTTATTTTTTTGATTTCCAGATAAAACCATCGAGTAAATAATGTGTAAACTGCGGCACACTCAATAACGGAACTAAGAAAATCTGCCAGGAAGAAAAATCAAAATTGCTTATGCTTATATTTTCATTCCAGACAAAAAACTCCCAAAGAAATTCTTCTGAAAAAGCAATCACCAATAGAATTACGATATAAATCAAAATTCCCTGATATTTTTTCAAATAATACAAATTTCCCAGTTCCTGTTTCGATTTTCCATCAATTTCTCTAAAATAAACCAACGCCATATAAGGAATTCCGTGCGAAACGACATTCAACAAAGTAAAGATCAAATCATCATTAAAATAAACAATTCCAAAATACCACGAAAGAGCCGTTCCAAGAATAATACTGTTTTTCGGGATATTAAAAAGTCTGGTCCTAACGGATTTTACAATTGTATAAAAGACATACAAAATCATGATTCCGATATAAATCCAAAACAGAATTTGTAATAACAACTGATTTTCGAATTTAAGAAACTCATTTTCTACAAACCAGTTGAACTTTCGCTTAGACGAAAAAAACCAATACACCATTGGGTAACCTGTTGAAGCATAAATTGTCAGATTATCAATAAAAACAGAAAATTTAGTTTTTGCTTCCTTTCTCGCATATAACCTCATAAATCCATATTGCTGTCTGATGAAATGAAAAACAGCGACATAAGCAAGAAATGACCAGAAAACCAAACTTCCGAAAGAGAAAAGAATTATTCCTGTAAGGAGACAAATAATGGGTAAAAAAATCAATCTCTTTTTCTGTTTTTGAAATTCGCCGGGGACAAGATAAGTTTTAAACAAAGTAGCATAAACGTGTGCAACATCAATAAAAACAATTAAAAAAAGCCAGGTATAAAAAGAATATTCGTTTTCGTTTTCGGTAATATAATCCTGAAAAAGAAAAATCAGGGCCAGCACAAAAAATGATGGTCCGATAATAAATGTCAGATCTGTTTTGGCTTTATGAATCCAGGGTTGTGTCATCTAAAATCTGGTTTACAACATTAATTCCCTGATGAAAAGCTTCTTCAAAAATCGAAATTCCTGATAAATCACTGTGGGCAAAATAAATTTTCTTACTTATGTTTTGTTTCGCTTTTTGCTTTGCTTCACCAAAAATAAATCCCGGCGCGGGCGATATCATTCCGTGACCGAGTAAAAATATTTCAATTTCTTCGGTGAATTCCTCAATGTCGGGATGTGCGATTTTTAAATCATTCAAAACAAATTCCTTCCAGTAATTTTTATCTTTTTTATAGATTTCTTTTCGTGTTTTCTTCAAATTTCCCGAAGAAAAACTGTGGTAATATGTAAGTACTTTTTTGTCCTGAATCTGCTGTAAAGTCTGATGCTGATCATAAACATATCCCAAACCTTTGGCATTGTAAATCACATTATCCCAAGCCATCGGAAAACTATAATTTTCTCCTAAATCATTAACGGTTAAGGTTGCCAAAAGCCACGGTGTGTAATGAAATTCTTTTGTAAATTCTTTCCTTCCTTTCAACAAGTATTGATTTACAAATTGTGGAGAACTCATGATTATTTTGTCTGAAATTATTTCGACTGAAATTTTAGAAACGTCATCAAAAGCTTTTGCGGTTATCTTATTATTTTCGATTTTAACTTCGTAAACCAAATGATTTTTAAGCGATTTATTAGCTGTATATTTTTGTAAATGATGCGCTAATCTTGCGTTTCCTTCGGGCCATGTTAAAACGCTGTCGTTTTTTTCTGGTGTTGAATCCTGCTTTCTTCCGGCAAAATAATGAATTCCCGCCCACGCTGAAACGTAAGCGATTCCCAATCCAAAATCGTCCTTACAGCAATAATCGATGTAATTAAATAATGGTTCTGAGGTAAATTGATTTTCATCAAACCATTGTTTCATTGTAATTTTATCTAAAGCTTGCGTCTCTTTATCATTCGAAGAAAAACAAAGCGGAATATCAAATAAATATTTTTGATCTGCTCCTTTGGCAATTCTAAAAACATCCATTTTTTTGAAGAATTTCTGAAATTCCAAATCGTCTGAGCTTGTGTTTCCTATTTTGGGAACTATGCCTTCCTGCCAATTATTTCTGTAAAATAAACGTTCGTCCGGAGCAAAAGTTAGTTGAAGTTCATCAAAAACCGGAAAGCCTTTTGAATCATAACCTAAAATTATTTTTTCTTCTTCAAGAAATTGCAATAACTCCTTATCCTGAAAATTTGGTAACGGAAGATAATGCGCGCCCAAAGGATATTTAGAATATTTGTTTTCTCCGTTTGAAGAATTTCCTCCCAAATGATTTTCCAATTCAACAATTAAAAAATCTTCTACACCTCTTTTTTGAAACTGACGTGCTGCACTTAAACCTGAAATTCCTCCACCAACAATGAGATACGGAATTTCGATTTGTTTTGTTGGTTGCGGAAAATCTTTAATCCATAAACGATGTCCCAGCAAATGTTTAGTTCCCGATAAACGAATCATTAGCACCACAATTTTATCAGAACAAAACTGCAGAAACGGAACGGTAAGCAAAGCTGCGCCGACTATTTTTATAAAACTCCTTCTGGAATTATTGCAGTTTTCCCCACTCTTCATCAAAATAACGTACTAAAATCTGGTTGTCCAAACGATTAATTTCGATTTGATTTGAAATCATATCATTTGTAAAATAATTAAATCGGTCAAACTGATAATTGTAAAATTTCAGTTCGTTTGCTTTTCTGTTTACAGTATTAAAAGTAGTTCCAAAACCGTTTATCGCAATCGTATAACCCCATTCTCCAAAAGATGGAACATAAGCATGATACGCATCGACCTGCGGAAAAACCTGCATCACAGTTTTATTAATACACCAAAAGGATTTTGGTGCAAAATAAGGCGAAGTGGTTTGTATAACCAACGCTGCATCTTGTTTTAAAATGGTTTTTATGGTTTGATAAAAGTTTAAAGAATACAATTTCCCTAAACTATAATTGGATGGATCCGGAAAATCAATTATCGCAACATCAAATTTTTCTTTAGAACTTTTTGCCCAAATATATGCATCTGTATTAATGACAGTAACTTTGGGATTATTGAGTGAATTTTTATTGAAATCTGTTAAGACTTTGTTTGTTTTAAAAAGTTTTGTCATTCCTGCGTCTAAATCGACTAAGGTAATTTTTTCGACATCTTTGTATTTCAGGATTTCGCGAACTGCAAGTCCATCTCCGCCTCCCAAAACCAAAACATTCTTGACACTTTTTGCCATTGACATAACGGGGTGTACCAAAGCTTCGTGATAACGATATTCATCGGCAGAACTAAACTGGAGGTTATTGTTTAAATAAAGCCTGTAATCACTTTTATTATGGGTTAAAACGATACGCTGATAAGGAGTTGAATTGGTATAAATGATATTTTCTCCATATAATTTCCCTTCTGAGTAATCAAGAATAATATCTGAAAAAATGAAAACCGTCAGCAATAATAAGAATGAAAAAATTGCTTTTGCTTTTAATATATAAGCGTTTTTTAATTCTCTCTTCAACAGAAAACATAAAGCTATGGCAATGGTTACATTGATCATTCCGAAGAAAAGTGAAGTTCCCATAATTCCCAGTTTCGGAACTAAAACCAACGGAAATAAGATTGACGCCAATAAAGCCCCGATATAATCGAACGTAAAAACATTCGAAACCAAATCTTTGAACTCGACTCTGTCTTTTAAAATATTCATTAATAGTGGAATCTCTAATCCAACTAAAAAACCGGTTACAAAGACAAATAGGTATAAAATGAATTGAAAAGAACCGACATTTTCGAACAATAAAAATAATACAACCGAACTTAAGCCGCCAATCAAGCCCACTAATATTTCGATTTCTACAAAAGTGTTTAGTAAATTCTTATGAAAAAACTTAGAGAAAAAAGAACCAATACCCATAGAGAACAGGTAAACGCCAATAATAAATGAAAATTGCTTTACAGAATCGCCCAATAAATAACTCGCCAAAGTTCCTGCAACCAATTCGTAAATAAGTCCGCAGGTTGCGATTATAAAAACAGCAAAAAGTAAGAGGAATTCAAACCTAAGAAACTTTTTACCCATGAATTGCTGCACTAATAATCATTGAAATACCAATGATAAATGCTGCCAAAACAATCGCAACAGCAACATTATTTTTTTCTACAACTTCCTTCCAGGTGTTTTCAGGCGTCAGTTTTTCGATAATAAAATAACCAAGCAATAAAATGATTATTCCTAAGAAGGAATAAATAATCGAATTAACAATTGGTTGTGCGTGTACTAGTTCCATATTTGATTAGTTTTTATTTATGATAAAAATGATTGTATGAAGATCGGGCTGTTCCTGATGCCCTGTATTTTTCAGTCGTTTCGCAATCGCAGATACGATTTCCTGCAATTGTAAAATAAATATAAGTTCCAAAGCAAAATAACCCAATTACTATTGCCCTCCAGTTATTTGTTGTAAAATCTGAAAATTTATTCATATTAATTATTCGGAATAAGGAGAATAAGAGCTTTCTGCCCAACGGCTTTTTTCAAAATGGTAGTTAAAGAAATAAATCACGGCAAAAACTCCTGCCATAAAAAGAATTACAAACCAAACATTTCTGTTTGAAGGCTGATTCCAGACTACGTTTACCTGCATTTCGCTGTTAGCGATATCTTCAGGCGCTTTCATTGGCGTTATCAAAAGATGGTATTTTCCACCTTTAACACCACAGATATTAAACTTTTCCGACTGGCTTCCTTCGACCCAGGATTCGCCATCAGAGTATCCATGATAATATTCTATGTCTTTATTGGCGTTGATTTCGTCATTTGTTTCTTCATTAATTAAAGCTACATTAACATTTGCCCACGAATTGTCTACACCTGTCGAAATACCAATTGTCAAGGGAGCCGAAGCACCATTGAGTGTAAAAGACGGACTCGTAACTTCTTTGTTATTAAATTCTGTGAATTTAATTGATCTGTTAAAAACATTTTGCTCTGTCTGATCTTTATAAATGTACCAATTTGAAGTTATAATAAGCAACGCAAAAAGACAGAAAATTACAGCCGTATTTCTAACATTAAACATAAAAGGCTGAATCATATTTACGCCAAATTTATAAGGCACAGATGTCTTTTTAAATGCTTTTTTTATAACATCTTTCTTAACATATTCACCGTAAAAAAAAGTTTCTGTTTTTTCTATTCTTTCTATAGAAATAATATACGGAGGCTTAATGTATTCTATTAATTTAATTAACTTGTTATCGGGAAGCGGAAAATCAAAAAATCCTTGCGCTCCAATTATTTCCACATCTGAATATTCGAAAATATTATAATCTTCATTTTTATATTCCAGATAATTTGGAAGTGATTTTAGATCAAAAGTTTCTTCCATTTCTGTCAGCATCATCCAGTGTCCATTGGAAAGAGATAGATAAAGAAATTCTTTAGCATCGTTTTGCAGTATGAATTCTGTCCAGCTAAAATTTGGATGAACATTTTTCTTTAATATCCCTGTTACTTTATAATTACTTCCTTTCAGGAAACCTACATCTCCAATATGTAATGGATAATCAAAATCATATTTTTTGTATTGCGATCTTCTTCGAAATTGACCATTACCATCAGCAATGTATATACTCTGACATTTTGGACAAACAAAATTTACTACTTCAAAACCAACTTCCAATTCGGTTTCTGTATTACAGCTGTAACAAGGAATCTTCATCTTTTATCGATTAATTTCAAAATCCTTAATAATTTCTGCTTCAAAATAAGCCACATAATCAGCCATTACAGACCTTACTTTGTGCGAGTTATCCTGAAGATAATTACACAAATAAACATCGAGAGTAAGCTGTTTGTATTCTGGCCAGGTGTGTATACAAATATGCGATTCTTTAAGGCAAAACGAAATCGTAAAACTTTGGTTTTCAAAATCGTGTACTACTGTCCCAACCTTTTCCAGTTCATATTTTTTTAAAATGGAATGGGTAACAGCAACAAAACCTGCACTGTCAGTTAGCTTCAAAATTTCGTCGACTTGTAAAGTAACCAGTTTATGCAATCCTGGCGAATAAGGAGGTAAATCCATCAAATTATTTATATGACACGGGTGTCAAATATATAATATTTTCTGTAATAAAATAATGTAAAGAACCGTATTTGAGTGGTTTTTTATACTTCACTAAACAGAACTATATATTTAATCTTTTAATCTTTTTAAGTAGCAGAAATGAGTTTTTCAAAGGAACTGCTGTCCCGCTATCCGCTATATCTTTTGTATCTCGTTAGAAAAAAACGAGACACAAAAGGATGCCGCTTCTGTCGGGGCTAAACGAGGGGTTTTGGATTTCAGGGATTAAGTAATGATTTAAAAATCAACTAAAAAATTATCTTTTACCCGAAAAATCCTCCAGTTTTTGTTTTTCTTTTGTTGTTAAACTATCGATTCCTTTTTCACTAATTTTATCCAAAAGCCTGTCAACTTCCTTTTGCTTATTGATTTTTTTATCATTGTATTTATCTTCAATAGAATAATACTTTTTATTAGAGTTAAAAAAATAATTATCAACAAGCAGAAAATGCGGCTTCGTGACAATTAGATAAATAAATAGTACACAAGGAATAAATACAATTAGAATCGGAATATAATTTTCTTTTAATGAAGTCGGATAAAGTACAATTGCAACTAACATTCCGATTAATGCACCTCCAAGATGTGCTTCGTGCCCAATATTATCACGTTTAGATTTTATACCATAAATGGTAAAAGCGACATATAAAATTCCGTATAACCATCCGGGAATAGAAAATGGAAGAAAAATAATTCCGACACCAATTTTAGGAAATAATGCAATTGAAGCAAATATAATTCCACACACTGCACCCGATGCTCCGACTGCACTGTAATCGCCATGATTTTTATGAATAAAAAGTGCCAATAAATCGCCTCCAATTAAACTTGCAAAATATAATATTATGAAATTCAAACCTCCTAATTGTAATTCAACAAGTTCAAAAAAGAAATATAAACTCAGCATATTAAAAATCAAATGATACCAATCTATATGAAGAAAAGATGAGGTAATAAGTCTGTAATATTCTTTATTAATTAGAATTTTGTCGACTTCAAATTTATATTTATCGAAAAAGGAACTGTCTTTAAAACCTTTATAAG
>SEBM01000786.1 GCA_004296145.1 Flavobacterium sp. | reverse complement strand
AGACAAATGACAAAAATATTTACTATAAACGGCGGTCAGCATTTCGCCCATTCTGGTGGAAAGTTTAATAAAACAATCTCAGATTTAGACTTAGGCTTTTTTAATCAAGAAAATGGTTTCGAGTTAAAAATTACTGACATTAATGAGCCTTATATTTTAGAGGATGAAGTTCAAAAATATGTATGGGCAGATGTGATTATTTACCATTTTCCGGTTTGGTGGTTCTCAATGCCATACAAATTAAAAGAATATGTAGATAAGGTTTTTACGGTAGGTCACCGAAATGGAATGTACCGCAGCGATGGTCGTAAAAGCGAAAATCCGGCGGTAAACTACGGAACTGGAGGTTTAATGGCGGGCAGAAAATACATGGTAACCACATCCTGGAATGCGCCAGAAACGGCCTTTACTTTAGAAAATGAGTTTTTTAATCAAACCAGCGTAGACGATGGAGTGCTATTCGGTTTCCACAGAATGAATGCATTTCTATCGCTCGAAAGAATTGATGGTATTCATTTTCATGACTTAGAAAAAAATGTAACACCAGCGTACATCGAAAACTATAAAAAAGTTTACTTAGCTCACTTGGAAAGTACGTTCTTAAAAGCTCCAATAGCATTATGAAAATCTATTTAACCGCCGTAATAAAAAGCAAATCTCAATACCTTGAAGAAGTAACCTCGGTGTTAAAGCAAATGGTTGTGCAAACTAGAAAAGAAACGGCCTGCCTTCAGTATGATTTGCACCAAGACATTAATGATAAAAACATTTTTGTGTTCTATGAGATTTGGGAAAACCAACAAGGTTTAGATTTACACAATGAACAACCCTACATTAAGGAATTTGGAACTTTAGCGAATCATAAGCTTGAAACAAAACCAATGATTTATTTAACCGAAATTATAACTCTTTAAATAATTCGGAAGGCATAAACAAAACACCCTTTTATTATGCAACTATATAACGTGATGCTGGATAGTAACAATGAGAAAAATTGACTTCGTATTGAGATATAAAATCTACAATATATCTCAATCAACCGATTTAACAGTTTTTCTTTTACTTAACTAAAGCAGCATTTTTTTATCTTTTTAGCGAAAAAAAAGCGTATTAAACGGCTAATACAAAATCCGAAAAGCTCACCAAAAAAATCATTCAAAAAGGCTACATCTTTGTATAATTCGAAAATTATGGAAGAAAAAACGCTAGACTTGATAAAAAGAAGTGAGGAAATTACGCAACGTTATTTTAAATTCTTAGATCAGCATATTGCCGATTTAGTTACTGGCAAAGTGACCGATTTGATGGAGATAAATCAAATTGCTAACGAATTATTCGTTTCTCATACGCATTTAACTGATACCGTACAAAAAGAAACAGGCAATCATCCCTGCTACTTTTATGATCTTAAAATCATTAACCAAGCCAAGCAAATGTTAATTAACTCTAATCAATCTGTTTCAGAAATTGCAAAAATTCTCACTTACGATCCTTCAAATTTTTCTAAGTTTTTTAAAAAATTTACTGGCTTCACCCCTGGCAAA